>JBJTAQ010000956.1:0-4334 GCA_046090945.1 Pirellula sp. | reverse complement strand
TCTATCTGAAGATCTTCCTCGAAGAGGAGGACTTGCACGTCTACACGCTGATCGATGATTCGCTATCGATGGATTTTGGAACACCGACGAAGTTCTTTACGGCCAAGCGGATCGCGGCGGCCTTGGGCTACATCGGTTTGTGCCGAGGCGATCGCGTATCGGTCTCGACGTTCAGTAAAGCCTCCTCGCCCATGGTGGTTCGTGGCCGATCCAGTTCGTATCGCCTGCTCGGACAACTCCAAAGTGCAGTTTGTCAAAACCCTGCACCAAGTATGGAGGAATCGGTTCGACGCTTCTGCCTGAAGAACACCGGAAAAGGGATCGTGATCCTGATCACGGATCTTATGAATAAAACTGGGTACGAAGCGGCATTAAAGATGCTCGTAGCTCGCGAAATGGACATCTACTTAATCCACATCCTGAGTCCCGAGGAGTTGCAACCGAGTCTGACCGGTGACTTGAAACTGCTCGATGCCGAGGACGCCGACATGCGCGAGGTTTCGATCTCGGCATCCCTGTTGCAACGCTATCGGTTAACCCTCGATGCATTCCTCGAATCGGCGAAGAGTTTTTGCAATCGTCGCTCGATCGCTTACGTTTCGGTGCGAAGTGACCAACAGATCGATCCGCTGCTCAATGAATACCTTCGTTCTCGCGGCTTAGTGCGCTAAAGGGGATCGCGATGACTTGGATCAATATGCTATCTCCGCTTCAGTGGGCTCTGCTGCTGGCGATCCCTCCTGCCATACTGAGCTTGTACTTTCTGAAACTCAAGCGGCAGGAGTCGGTCGTACCGAGCACCATGCTTTGGAAACGGGCCATCGAGGATCTGCATGTCAACAGCATCTGGCAGAAGCTACGCAAGAACTTGCTGCTGTATTTGCAGCTGTTATTCGTCGGTCTTTTGATCTTTGCTTGTGTTCGACCTGGATGGAGCGGAATGAATCGCGTCGGCGAACGCCGCATCTACATCATCGACCATTCAGCGAGCATGCAAGCTACCGACAGCAAACCGAGTCGACTCGATGTCGCTCGAGACAAAGCACTCAAATTGATCAAGGATGCCGCGAGCAACGATTCTGCAATGGTCATCGCAACCTCGGACCGGGCGAGCGTCGAGCAAGGGTTTACCAACAACCGAAGCCTTCTGGAAAAAGCTGTTCGGCGGATCGAGCCGACTGCGCAACTGACCGACGTGAGCGAAGCCTTTCGCGTCGCTGCAGGTCTTGCAAACCCAGGTCGAACGAGTTTCGAAGACAACGTCGATATCCAAGTCGCCGATGCAGTCCCGGCCACAGTTTACTTCCTAAGCGACGGCGCGGTGGGTGAATTAAACGAAGCCGAGTTCGGACAGCTTAAAGTCGAATATGTCCCCATCGGTGATACCGATACCCAAAACGCAGGAATCCTCAGTTTCGCAATCCAACGCCCCGAGGCAGAGTCCAAGCCCACCGATGCAACCTCGATCTCCGCGTTTGCAAGGATGATTCAATTCGGCTCGGATGTTGTCGAATGCACCGCATCGCTTTATTGGAACGACCAACTCGTCGATGCCCAAAAAGTCAAACTCGAGCCAGACCAAGAGACTGGCATCCAGTTCGATCTCGAAGGTGTCGATAGCGGAAGTCTCAGGCTCGAACTCGATCACAATGATGCCTTCCCACTCGATAACGTAGCCTATGCAGCCATCCGACCAGACCGTCAAGTCAATATCCTTTTGATCACCGGCGGAAACAACGCTCTAGAAACAGCGCTTCGCACCCAACGCATCACCCAGATCGCAAGCGTCCAAGTCGAGCCTCGAACCTACTTGACCAGTCAGGAATATCAAACCAATGCAAACCAAGCCAAATACGATTTGATTATCTACGATTCATGCTCACCAGAAAAAATGCCATCGGCTAGCACGCTATTCCTAGGAGGATTGCCCCCTGCAGATATCCAACCCCCTGCGATCGAACCTGCCAAATCAGATAACACCAATACTCCAGCGACGGCCAACGAGGACGACAAATGGGTTTTCGGTGAACCCACCGGACCGGTGATCATCCTGGATGTCAACCGCAGCCACCCGATCAGTCAGTACCTCGAAATGGCCTCCGTCGGGATCGTCGAGGCAAGAACGGTCAAGCCGCCTGCCTCGGGTGCAGTCATGATGATCTCCGACATCGGCCCGGTCTTTGCCCTCTGCCCTCGAGGACCATTCCAAGACGCCGTGTTGGGTTTTGACATCGTTCGACCGACCGCTGATGGTTATGAGATGAACAGCGATTGGGGTATTAAACGCTCCTTTCCGGTCTTCGTTCTATCGGCGGTAGAGCAGTTGGCAGGTGGCGTCACCGAGGCCAGCGCACCGACAGTTCAACCAGGATTGCCAATGCAACTGATGCTCTCGAATCGCTTCCAATCCTACAAAATCGTCGATCCCAAAGGCCGGACTCAAACGATCGAACGAGGCCCCGATGGACGCTTCCTCTACACGCAGACGGATCAACCAGGGGTGTACGAAGTCCGAGCCGAGGGGCTCGATGAACCGGTCGAGCGATTCTGCGTGAACCTTTTTTCCAATCGCGAAAGCAATCTTAAAGTCGGCCTAGAGCTCAAAACAGGCTCCGAAGCCATCGCGGCAACATCGAACTCGATCCGAGCCAGGCAGGAACTCTGGCGCTGGCTCCTGCTCTTGGCACTCGGACTGCTAATGCTCGAATGGATCGTCTTCAATCGCCGGATCTTCATCTAGTCAGTGGTGGATCTGGCCAGTTGTAGATCTGTCCAGTGGACCCTAAGTTCCGATCTGGGCTTTGAGAACCATCTTCTCGTCACCGCGCTGGATCTGAACTTCGAGTTCGTCTCCAGGCTTGTAGGTCTGCAAGGTTTCGTCCATGTCCTCTCGGCCTCCGACCTCGCGCTGGCCGATCTTGAGGATGCGGTCGTTGGGTTCCATTCCCGCTTTCTTTGCCCATCCGCCGGGCATGACTCGCTCGACGACCAGTCCGGGTTCTCCTTGTTTGATCCGAACACCCAAGCGGATTCGGGTCGAAGAACTTCTCAGGAAGGTCGGCCGCTCGGGAGCATGCGCGATGTTGTCGGTCAGGAAGCTAACCATGTCGACAATCTTCGAGATCCCCTCGACGTTGATCTTGTCAAAATCATCGCTGGGGCGGTGATAGTCTGGATGAAAGCCGGAGAAAAAGTGGTAGACAGGGATCCCTTTGAGGAAGAACGATTGGTGATCGCTAGGTCCAACACCTTCGGGTTGCCGCTTGATCTCAAATCCGAGTTTTTCGTTCGACTGAGTCAGCAGGGAGTCGAACTCTTTGGCGGTACCAGTTCCGTAGACGGTAAGCACGTTTTCTGAGAGTCGGCCAACCATATCCAGGTTGAGCATCGCGACAGTCTTCGCAAGATCGAACCGAGGATGGTTGACGTAGTATTCGCTACCGATCAAGCCCAACTCTTCGGCGCTGAAGGTCATGAACAAGATACTCCGCCGAGGTCTATCGGCTGGAGCTTGTTTGGCGATATCGACCAGTCGACGAGCCGTTTCGAGGAGTCCGACCGTTCCCGAAGCGTTGTCGTCGGCGCCATTGTGAATTGCATAAGTTCCAGGGGCAAGCGAGTTTGCACCCCCCATGCCGACATGGTCAAAGTGGGCACCGACAACGACATACTCCTGGGCCAACACACCCTGACCAGGCAAAAGAGCGATGACATTCATCGAAGGTATCTTGCGACGGGTCACATCCGACTGACCACTTAGAGTCCAATTCGGCAACTCGAAGGACTGAGGAACAAGTTTCTCGTCGATGGCTGCTTCGATCTCTGTAAGCGACTTGCCCGCTTCTTTGAGCCAAGTTTCCGCCAAGCTGCGGCTGACGAAGAAGGTAGGGATTGTGTCACCCTCTGGACTGTTGCCAGTGCCAGATACGGGTAGCAACACTCCGGGGCTATCTTTCTCGGAGGCAGCGTCGTTGATCAGAATCAGAGCCGCAGCGCCGTGTTTAGCCGCATTGGTTTCTTTGCTCGTAAAAAAAGCATAGGTACTTGGTTGTGCACCCGCAAACGGCCCAGTGGCTTGGGTTGGCTTGGGCTGCTTGCGGATCACCAGCACCGCCTTACCCTTGACATCGATCCCTTCGTAGTCGTCGTACTTGAAGTTTTCTTCGTTGGCGGAGATTCCGTAGCCTGCGAATACCAGCGGAGCGCTGAACTGGCCGTTAGATCCGATCGCTTGAGGTTGAAAATCATCCCCCAGCACGAAAGGCATTTTCGAACCATCGGGTTTGGTCAGTTCGAGTTTGTTGGTTTCCCCAGAGGCACCCGGGTTTCCCGTG
>JBJTAQ010000955.1:0-2147 GCA_046090945.1 Pirellula sp. | reverse complement strand
CCAGAGAACAAGGACAAGCTCAAGGCAATCCTGACCTATCACGTGGTTCCAGGCAAGGTGATGGCCAAGGATGTAGTCAACGTCAAGGGAGCCAAGTCTCTGAACGGTCAGCGAATCGACGTCAAGGTCGACGGTGGCAAGGTGATGGTTGACGGTGCACAAGTTGTGACCACTGACATCGGCTGTTCCAACGGCGTGATCCATGTGATCGACTCGGTTATCCTCCCAAGCGAAGACAAGATTCCAGCGGTTGCGACCAAAGCTGGCAAGTTCAACACGTTGTTGGCTGCAGCCAAGGCCGCTGGCCTAGTCGATGCCCTCAGCGGAGACAAGCCATTGACCGTTTTCGCACCGACCGATGAGGCCTTCGGCAAACTGCCAAAGGACACCGTCGAGAGTTTGCTCAAGCCAGAGAACAAGGACAAGCTCAAGTCGATTCTGCTCTACCACGTGGTCGATGGCCGTGTCTACTCCGAAGATGCCTTGGCCGCCAAGTCCGCTGCAACCCTCCAAGGGGGCAAGGTTGAGATCTCGGTTAAGGATGGTGCGGCCTATGTCAACGGCGCAAAGATCCTCGGAACCGACGTTGATGCAGGCAATGGCGTGATCCACATCATCGACTCGGTGATTCTCCCGCCAGCCAAGTAACTCGAAGCACTGAACGTACGGGAACTATCCTAACTCAACCCGGGTTAGGACTTAGGCTCTCGTCGGAAATTGCAAATCAAAGAAGCCAAGGTTGTCGCAGAAGGCGGCCTTGGCTTTTTTCGTTGGCTGAGAAAACCTCGAATTAGGCTCGATTCAGCGTTGTTGTAGGCTTGCCCCAACTCTCCAATTGCCCCTGTTTTCGGTAGAATAAGCAGACGTCGGTTTTCCAGATGATTCACGGACTTAGGTGATCCACTCGATGAACTCGAACATTCGATTCGCTACCAAAGGATTTGGACCAACGTGGTTCGCGTCGACCATTGTCTTTTTGTGGCTCGCATCACAGCATGGTCTCGCACAATTTCAGAGCCGATTCTCGATGCCTGAGGGAGTGATGATGACTGCCCCTCGAGAGGTCGAGGTGCTATTGAGCGACGCCCAAGAGGCGATCGATGCCAAGCAGTGGGCAGAAGCCAGCATCGCACTTGGACAAATCTTGGGGATCGAAGAGAGTTCCACCGAAGGCAACGGTGGCGAAGACTACTTTCTGTCGAACGCTAGCCGTATCAAAGACGGTCCAAAAACTGTCTTAGGCCAAGCCAAGAGGATGCTGGAAAGTTTACCGGAGGACGGCCGTCGGGCCATCGAACTGCGATACGGTGTTCGGGCCAAGCAGTTGCTAGACCAAGCCATCGAGTCCAGCGACACCTCATCTTTGTATCAATTATCGAGTCGCTTTGGTTTTACCGATGCAGGTCGAGATGCATCGCTGCTGCTTGCTCAGCAGTTGCTCTCGGCTGGAAATTCTAATGAGGCAACCAAGACCTTAGAAAATATTTTAGCGGATCCAGTTGCCCGCGATCGCTTTGGCCCATCGTTGGGAGTGCTGGCCGTCGCCGCGAAAATAACGTCTGCTTCGACTGCTAAAGCAGGCAAATTGCTGGTCGAGGTTCGAGAGTATTTTCCAAACGCATCGCTTGATTGGGGCGATGCCAAGGTCGGTTGGAATGAACAGACGACCAACGAGTCGATCCTGCAAAGTTTATCCAAGGAGAGTTTCAGCAAGATTTCCCGCAAGGTTGGTCAACCTCGCTTTGAGGGAGGACAACTCGATCGAAACCCGAACACCTCAGGTGGGACTCCGATTCCGATCCTGCGTTGGAGCGTGGATCTCCATGAGTCTGCTCAACATAAAGAATCGCTGGAACAAACTTTTCGAAAGCAGTTTTCCGAACGCCGCGCGCATCTGATCCCAACGCGTGCTCCGATCACTTCGGACGGCCTGATTTTTGTTCCTACCTATGACCAACGCATCTTGGCGATTGATGCCAAGACCGGCAAGGTTCGGTGGCCGGTGGTCTTCAGCGGCACGCCGCTGGGTTTCTCGTTGGACCGCAGTTCGAATCGAGATAGTTACTCGTTGGGGCTACCTGCGCCAGATTATCTAATCCGGCGTGTTTGGGGGGATTTTTGCCTTAGTCAGATATCCACCGATGGCA
>JBJTAQ010000954.1:0-1028 GCA_046090945.1 Pirellula sp. | reverse complement strand
GATACCATTCTTGACCGAGATCCCAATCGAGGTAGAAGTCCGATCGGTAACGATCGGGATTCATCGCGCGATCCCCGATCACCAATACTGCATCGGCCGGGCAATCTTGGGGCTGGGAACCGATCGGAAAGGGAACGAGTTCCGGAAGCTTTCCGTAGCGACTTTCGAAGAGGACCTGAGACAGCGCAACACTCGTTCTGGACCCTTCGTCGATCCCTAAGGTTTTCACTTGATCGGGGGGGACACGAAACAGGACTCGCACGGACCAGACCGGCCCTTGGCAAGCGATGCCTGCGTTGCTGATCAAACGGTAGCGATCGCGATGGCGCAAGTACTCGACGACCGGGATCAAACCGACATCGATCTGTCGGTCTTGCATCTGCTGAGCTAGCCGACTCGGTAGCTCGAGGTGTAGACTTCCAACCCCCTTCAATTGATGTTCAAGCCCGTAGATCAGCGGCTTGGTATTCAGATAAGCCACCGCGCCGATGCGAGCAAGGCCGTTTGAAGATTCGTCGGATTGGATCAAATCGGATCCCATCAAAACTTCATTCGGTGAATTGAGGGTCGTCGACATCATTGCACACAAAAGAGGCTCGAAAAATGGGAAAAGTTAGACTCCCTATGATTCGAACCGCAGGCAATCGGAAAAATGTAACCGTTAGGTTTTCCATACGCAGCCAGCCCACGACCAACCAACTCCGAATCCAATTAAAAGGTGATTCTGACCCGAGTGGATTGTTCCCTCGGCTCGCAGATCATCGATCAGGATCGGCAGGGTTGAGGAGACCGTATTTCCTCGGTTGGCCAATCGTATTGGAAGCCGGGTATCATCAACTTTTAGCGATTGCTGAAGCATCTCGAGCATTTTTCGAGTTGCCTGATGCATCAGTAGCAGATCGATATCCTCTAAGGACATTTGCGACTTGGCAAGGATATTTCGAATCAGTTCAGGAATCGCAACGACGGTGAAATCCATCAAGCTTTGCCCGTCCATGTACAGTCGACTATTCCAACGCCGACGACGC
>JBJTAQ010000953.1:0-2235 GCA_046090945.1 Pirellula sp. | reverse complement strand
TGACCGATCTGAAGGTTTGGGTCGTGCCCTCTGCAGGCAATTAAGGGGCAAGCAACTTAAACCCTTCTGATCGATTCAACCGGATCGATTACAATACAATCGCAACGGAGGCAGGGAGCTTACGCTTCTTGCCTCCGTTGTTTTTTTGCAGTGGAATGGTCTGAGCCGAACCAAGTGATCCTATGGCTGATGCACTACCTCGCGAGGAATATGTCGAGCAAGCCTATCTGTTTCGCATCCTATGGGAGAGACTTGGCCAGGACCTAACCTTGCAAGATCTTTTGCAACAGTGCCGCTACGAGGTCTTAGCAACCACAAAACTCCCACTTGCCATCGACTTTCTTTATAGCGAATTGAAGCACTCGGGCGCAATCGCGCAGGGGATGCGGCGACTGGGTCATTACTTCACACCCTATCAAGCCTTTCTTGTCGGGCAGGCCGAAGAGGACAGCGGCAGGTTTGACTTTCGAACGTCGCTTCGGGTGTTGCAAGCCGAGGCTATCTACAAGAGCACACCGCAGTTCGATCGCCAGGGATTGTTCTTTTTTCAATTCGAATCCTTGTGCCGACATCGACTCTCCTACGATGCTGGGCTCAAGGCCATGAGTCTTGATCCTCACTACAATAACGATTGGAAGGACTGGTTGTTGATCGTTCAGAAGCAACTTGGATTGGTCGATCTTGCCGACCTGATTTACGGTCGGAGCGAGGATTTCTTGGCCTACCGAAAGCGCCATCTGGGGGCCGAAGCTCAGGCCGACTACCCGATTCTTTTCGGGGCTCGCGAGGGCAAAATAGCGTATGCCAATCGGCGCAAGGAGCCGCTGTTCCTGTTTGCAGCCATGCAGCGGCATCTGAGTTATCCGCATGTGCCCAAGCGGGAAACGGTGGATCAAACGCTCGAATTGATTCCTCAAATGCAGCGGCGAATTGAACGGCTCGAAGCTCGGATCAAACTCATGGAAGAAGAGCAGCGACAAGGGATCGATATCACGAAATTCTATGGGAAAAGCTTTCCGCCGATCTCCAATTTGCCCAGCGACCTCGATTTAGACGAAAACAACTGATCGAGTTTCTGGAATCATTCGGTTCGTGATACAATCTTAGAGTTGTATCTACACCCTTTTGCCGGACAACCCAAGTCGACTTCATAATGAATTCAGCGGACCAGGCGCAAGCCGACCTAGAGCGATTAGAGCGAGCACGCGAGCAGATCGTCACTCAACTTTCGAAAACCATTGTCGGTCAACAGGAAGTGATCGAGCAACTTCTTATCAGCATCTTCGCACGAGGCCACTGCTTGCTCGAAGGTGTCCCGGGTTTGGCAAAGACCCTCATGATCAGCACGTTGGCTAAAACGATGAATTTGTCCTTTAGCCGGATTCAGTTCACTCCCGACCTGATGCCTGCGGATATTACGGGCACCGAGATTATCGAGGAGAACAAGACCACGGGGGGACGTGAGCGTCGATTCATGGAAGGTCCCTTGTTTGCCAACGTTGTGCTGGCCGATGAAATCAACCGTACACCGCCAAAGACCCAAGCCGCCTTGCTCGAGGCGATGCAAGAGCGACAGATCACCGTCGGTCGCATTCGGCACTCGCTGCAAGACCCCTTCTTCGTGCTTGCGACTCAGAACCCGATCGAGCAGGAGGGGACCTATCCGTTACCTGAGGCCCAGCAGGACCGGTTCATGTTCAAAGTTTGGGTCTCTTATCCGACCTTTGATGACGAGTTCGAGGTAGCCAAGCGAACCACGGGCCGGGGTACTAGCGAAATCATGCCGGTCCTCAGTGGCCCCGAGATCCTATCGCTTCAGGAATTCATCCGTGGCATTGAGGTCTCCGAAAATGTCATCCGTTATGCGTTGGCATTGGTTCGTCAAACGCGGATCGGACAACCGGGCGTCCCTGAGTTTGTCCAAGACCAGCTTGCTTGGGGCGCAGGACCGCGGGCCGTGCAATTTTTGATCCTCGGAGCCAAGGCCAAGGCGGCTCTTTCGGGCCGCTCGCATGTCGATACGGCCGATGTGCAATTCTGTGCCAAGCCGGTCTTACGGCATCGCATCGTTGTGAATTTCGCCGCCGAAAGCGATGGCATCACCAGCGACAAGGTCATCGACCAACTGATTCAAAACACGCCGACAGCTCAAGACCCAAATGTTTTAGCGACCATAACCCTCTCAATGTTTTCACCTGCTGTGACTTCGCAAACACCCCGCAATCTTCTTGTCCT
>JBJTAQ010000952.1:0-1585 GCA_046090945.1 Pirellula sp. | reverse complement strand
GCTTTTTGATCGACCAGGATCGAGTACCGACCAAAGCCGACTTGGGGATCTCGGATGGCGCGATCCAACAGGACGATTAGATCTTGGTCATTCAGGGGATGAAGCTCGAAGACTTGGGAGCGGCTCAGGAGGGCTCCGTTGACGGCGAAGAAAGGGTTGCTGGTCGTTGCGCCGACCAAGGCGATCGTACCGGACTCGACATCTGGGAGTAGGGCGTCTTGTTGGGACCTGTTGAAGCGATGGATTTCATCGATGAACAGGATGGGTCGAGAGCCGGTGGTGCTGAGTTCATCGCGGGCCCAATCGAGCGCCTCGCGGAGCTCTTTGATCCCGCTGGTGACTGCGTTGATTTGTCGAAAAGCGGCTTTGGTCTCTGAGGCGATGAGTTTGGCCAAGGTGGTTTTACCCGTGCCTGGGGGGCCGTAGAAAAGCAGGGATTGAATGCGCGAGGCCTCTACGAGCCTGCGAAGAAGTTTTCCAGGAGCCAAAATATGCTGCTGGCCCACCATTTGATCGAGGGTTTTGGGCCGCATTCTGGCGGCAAGCGGCTGGGCACTTTGGCGGTTGGCTTCTTCGGCTTGTGAGAATAAATCCATGGTTTCCAGCTTGCTGGCTCTTGGGAGTCTTGGCGTTGCGTCTTGGTTTTCCTGGTTAAATCCCTACAATCTCGGACCTCACGGGCCCGGGTTTTTTCATACCCGGGCGATTTGACGACGCCCCTTAGTGGATTCTTTAGTGGATTTTAGACAATGTCTGACTCGAAGTCCGAATCTGGTTCGCAAAATTCCAATGAACTTGGTGTTCATCAAGCGGCCAGGCTTGAAAAACTCCGAAAAATCGAGGCCACAGGAATCGATCCCTGGGGGCATCGATTCGACGATCGGCTTTTTATCGATTCGGTCAGGGCCAAGGCATCTGAGGTCCATTTCAAGAAGCAGGACGGGACCGTGGTAAGTTTGCCAGATTTTGAGGGAAGTACCCCGGTCGATTACAAGGCTTGGAAAACCCAGCAGGGGGCCGGTGAGGAAATTGGTCCAACGGTTCGCGTAGCGGGTCGGATCATGCTGATGCGGACGGCGGGCAAGTTGGTCTTTCTGAACATCCGCGATTTGACCGGTGACATCCAAGTCATGATCCCCAAGGGGCATTTGCCGGACGAGGATTTTGAGCTTACCAAGCTGTTGGACTTTGGTGATCTCATCGGGGTCGATGGGCGACTTGGGCGTACCAACACCGGTGAGTTGACGGTCTTTGCATCGAAGTTGCATTTCATGACCAAGACGCTTGAGCCACCACCGGAGAAGCATGCGGGGTTGCAGGACCAAGAGTTGCGTCAACGGATGCGTTATGTCGACTTGACCTACAATCCCGATTCGCTGCATACCTTTTGGAAGCGGACCAAGATCATCCAGTCGATTCGCAGCACGCTTGCCAAGCATGAGTTTGTCGAGGTTGAGGGACCGACGCTGCACACGATCGCAGGTGGCGCGGCGGCCAAGCCTTTCTTGACCCATCACAATGCGTTGGACATGCAGTTGTTTTTAAGAATTGCTTTGGAGCTGCACCTGAAGCGTCTGATGGTCGG
>JBJTAQ010000951.1:0-2228 GCA_046090945.1 Pirellula sp. | reverse complement strand
GGCTTCGTTGCATCCGGTGGCAGGTAAGGATGGGAGTGTGCAGCTTGCACTGAGCGATCAGCGACCTCAAGCAGGCACTGCACCGATCCCCAAGACCGATGTGGTTGCCAAAGATCCGAATTGGACGAATGTCTCTCGGCAGTTGCTGGTCTCCTCTCCAGTATTGGTCTGTGGGAGTGGCCAAGCCCAAGCGCGAACCGAGGAGTCCTTTGACCGATTCCGCTCGCTGTTTCCTATCGCGCTGTGCTATACGAAGATTGTCCCGGTCGATGAAGTCGTCACGCTGACGCTGTTTTATCGTGAGGACCAGATGCTCAGGGATCTGATGCTCGATGCACAGCAGTCCCAGGAACTCGAGCGTTTGTGGTCGGAGCTACATTTCGTCAGTCAGGATGCTCTCAAGTCGGTAGATGCTTACGAGCAGCTTTGGCAGTTTGCTACGCAGGATGCTGATCCGAGCGCCTTTGAACCCCTACGAGAACCTCTCCAACGCAAAGCTGCCGAATTTCGCCAAACGATGCTCGATGCCCAAAGCAAGCATGTCGAGTCGGTCCTGGATTTTGCCCAACGAGCTTATCGGCAGCCACTGAGCGAACAGCACCGCAGCACGATTCTCTCGTTGTACAAAAATCTAAGCCAAGCCGACACGCCCCATGAGGATGCGATTCGCCTGATGGTAGCTCGCGTTTTGGTTGCACCTGAGTTTCTCTATCGCGTCGAACGTCCAGCCGAGGGAACAGACAAACCGACCAACATCACCGATTTGGAACTCGCCAACCGCCTGAGCTATTTTCTTTGGGCTTCGATGCCAGACCAAGAGCTTATGGAGTTGGCCAAGTCGAATCGGCTAGCAGATCCGCAGGCGCTGCGAGCTCAGGTCCGCCGGATGCTCAAAGACTCTCGAGCACAGCGGATGGCGATCGAGTTTGGAACGATGTGGCTGCATATTCGAGATCTCGATGCGCTCGATGAGAAGAGCGAGAGCCACTTCCCTGAGTTCTCGCAGATTCGGGGAGATCTATACCAGGAGGCGATCCTGCTTTTTAGCGATGCGTTGGCCAACGATCGCAGTGTGCTCGACCTGCTCTCGGGCGACTACACCTTTCTCAACAGTCGTCTTGCTAATTACTACGGTATCCCCGATGTCGGACCAGCCGATGATGCAACCAATTGGCGCAGAGTCGATGGAGTGCGCAAGTACGGTCGCGGTGGAATCCTGACCTTGGGAGCGACGCTCGCCAAGCAATCTGGTGCTTCTCGCACCAGTCCGATCTTGCGAGGAAACTGGTTGTGCGAAGTTGTTCTAGGGGAGAAATTGCCCAAGCCGCCGAAGAACGTGCCGGTGCTGGCGGAACTTCCCCCGGAGGGTATCACCGAGAGGCAGCTTACCGAGCGTCACAGCAACGATCCTGCTTGCTCGAAATGCCATCAGCGAATCGATCCTTATGGGTATGCGCTAGAGAACTACGATGCGATCGGTAGATACCGGGTCCGAGACGCGGCGGGCAACGCGATCGACACCGCGACGCAGCTTCCCACCGGCGAGAAAATCAGGAACTTCGATGAATTGCGGGCTTATCTCGAAGAGCATCGCAAGGAAGACTTTGTTCGGCAGTTCAATCGCAAACTCCTCGGGTATGCTTTGGGCCGATCCGTACAGCTATCCGACGAGCCGATTCTCAAGGAGATTCTCGACAAGCAGAGGGCAGGGGGGTGGAGCATAGAGGAGACGATCATTCAGATGGTGCTGAGTCCACCTTTCCGGCAGATTCGAGGAAAAGACTTCCAAGACGAAGCGTTGCAGCAATAATTTGAATAATAGACTACCAGTTACGATCCGAAGCTTAGACCCAAAGGTGTGGTGAAATGATCAATCCGATGGCGATCAATCCGATGGCACAGCACGATGCGCGCACTCGCAATCAGGCTGCTTTCTCAAGGCGAGCTTGGCTCCGGGGGGTTGGAGTCACGATGGCGTTGCCTTGGATGGAGTCGCTGAGTGTGTGGGGGAGCCAGACCGAGTCGTCGAAGTCCCCGGAGGCTCCGGTGCGACTGGCGATTCTTTTTGCGGGGAACGGTTTCCACGGTGGCGAGTGGTGGGCCAAGGAGGAGGAGGGCAAGCTCACGCTTGGTCGTGTGCTCTCCCCTCTTCCCTACTTCCTCGCTTCTCCTCTCTTCCTCCCTTTTCTTTCCCCCTCCTCTTCTCTCCCTTTTCCCCTTCCCCTTTC
>JBJTAQ010000950.1:0-12160 GCA_046090945.1 Pirellula sp. | reverse complement strand
CGGGGCTTCAAACTCGGTGAGAACTATGCCAACACATTCCGAGTCCAAGACGGTATGATCTGTGTTCGGTATGATGGCTACGAGAAATTTGACGAACGCTTTGGACATCTATTCTTCGACGGAGTCTATTCGAAATATCGACTCCGCATCGAATACCGGTTCGTCGGCGAGCAAGCTCCGGGTGGTCCGGGTTGGGCCATCCGAAACAGTGGGGTGATGCTGCACGGTCAGCGGCCTGAAACGATGACGATCGATCAGGATTTTCCATGCTCGATCGAGGCTCAGTTTCTCGGTGGAAACGGTCAAGACCCACGTACCACGCTGAATCTTTGTACACCAGGAACCCATGTCGAGATCGACGGGAAACTCTTCACTCCGCATTGCACAGGATCGAAATCCAAAACCTATCACGGCGACCAGTGGGTTACCGCTGAATTCGAAGTCCTTGGCAACGAAGTCATCCGGCACAGCATCGATGGGCAAGTCGTTTTGGAGTATCAAAAACCTCAGCTCGACCCCGGTGACGCAAACGCCAAACCCCTGATACGCGATGGGATGGTTCAAATCGATCGCGGAACGATTTCCCTGCAATCAGAAAGCCACCCAATCGACTTTCGCAAGGTCGAGATCATGGTACTTGAGTGATGCCTTTGCAATTCGATAACCGTTTCCTCAGAGAACTCACTGGCGAGGATGTTTCTAACCTCGATGTTCCCATAAACCAATCCCGGAAAGTTCTCGGCGCTTGCTATTCGCACGCTAGGCCTTTTGAGCCAAACGCCCCGAGGCTCCTGGCTTTTTCACCTGAAGCGGCCATGAGCCTTGGATTGACCGAATCCGAGATCCATTCGCAGTGGTTCCTCGACGCTTTTTCAGGGCGCAAGTTGTTGCCGGGCATGGAACCTTTCGCGATGTGTTACGGTGGCCATCAATTCGGTCACTGGGCAGGCCAACTGGGCGATGGTCGCGCGATCAATCTCGGGGAAGTGATCAACACAAAATCCGAGCGTTGGATGCTCCAACTCAAGGGTGCTGGCCCGACTGCTTATTCCAGAAATGCAGACGGTTTTGCGGTGCTTCGTTCAAGCGTCCGAGAGTTTCTTTGCTCCGAGGCGATGCATCATCTAGGGGTCCCCACCACCAGAGCCCTATCGCTGATCAGTACCGGCGATCTTGTCGTGCGAGACATGTTCTACGACGGTCGACCTCGACGCGAACCGGGTGCCATCGTCTGCAGAGTTGCTCCCACCTTTGTTCGCTTTGGAAACTTCGAGATTTTCGCCGCTCGCCAAGATTTAAACAATCTTCGCAAGCTCATTGAGTACGTGATCAGAACCGATTTCCCGGAGCTAGTTGAGGGTCGAGAAAGCGTCGACTCGCAAGTCATCCTCGACTGGTTCGGTGAAGTCTGTCGACGGACGGCCATCATGGTGGTGCATTGGATGCGAGTCGGATTTGTGCACGGGGTGATGAATACCGACAACATGTCCATCCTCGGGTTGACCATCGACTACGGACCCTACGGTTGGCTCGAGGACTACGATCCAACGTGGACACCTAATACAACCGATGCTCAAGGCCGCCGATACTGCTATGGCCAGCAGCCTCAAATCGCCTATTGGAATCTAGCCCAGTTGGCCAACGCTATCTATGCATGCGTCGATGACAAAGAAGCTCTCGAACGGGCTATGTCGCTGTATGTCGATACGATGCAAAAACAATGGCAAGATACGATGCTGGCTAAATTGGGACTCAAGCATTGGACACCCGAAGAGGATCGATTGATTGAATCCCTGTTCGAGTTGCTCCGAGCCATCGAAACGGATATGACATGGTTCTACCGCTTGCTCGGAACATGGACCATTCGACCGACTCACTCTGAAGACTCATCCAAAAGAGCAGAGGCTGCGATCGAGCATTTTCGATACGCATACTACCAACCCGATCAATGCGATCATGCTTATGCAACGCGTTTGAATGCATGGCTGGATCTCTACGAAAAACGTGTGCTCAAAGATCATGCGGAACCTGCCGACAGGCGAACTCGGATGGAACAAGTAAACCCGCTTTATGTGCTTCGAAATTACTTAGCCCAAGAAGCGATTGATCAAGCCCAAGAGCATGAAGATCCGAGCCTAATCATGCAATTGCTCGACGTGCTTCGAAACCCTTATACCGAGCAGCCCGGCATGGATCGCTTTGCACAAAAACGTCCAGAATGGGCTCGCAATCGACCAGGATGTTCGATGCTTTCCTGTAGCTCGTAAGCCTATCCAGAGTACATTTTGAGCGTCTCGATAAGCTTTTGGAGGCGTTCGTCAGCAAGGGGTAAAAGCGAGTCGGATAGATCTTCCAGCTGTCGCACACAAAGGGCGGATTCCTGGAGAAATTGCTCCCATTGAACAGCCAATTGAGGGATCATTCGAACGCGTTGCTCGCACAATTGGCGTCTGGCGGTCGCTCGTTCAAGGGCTTTGCGTTCGAACAGACATGATGTCTCGTCCTCAGCCCGCGACTTGGCCTGGCAGCGAAGCAGATCCTCGCGAGCTTGAGTCCATCGTTTTTGGGCGATTCGGAGTTGGTCAGCCCAGTACTCGGGAAGCTCTTTGCTCAGCCAGATCGAAATGCGTTGAAATTGATCGCGGATATCGTCCGAGTTTTTGCGGGAGGCATCCCGAAGCGTGTCGATCGCTTCGGAGAATCGCTCGAGGGCTTCGATGCTTTCGACGTTGGCTTTAGCCATGGCCTCGCTGGTACTCTTCGATAAGCTCCGCCTTGCGAATCAGATAAGGGACATGCCGCTCGGCGGCTTCAATCAGCTTTGCAAGTTGCTTGAGTTCCTGTTCGAACTCTGCGGAGAACTTGGCATGCTCTTGGTCACGCCAAGAGGCGCTCAGCTGCTGCATCTGCCCAGAGAGCTTGGATGTTGAATCGGCTAGATTACCCGAGAAGCGTTTGAGCAGAATCGCGAATTGGCGGAGCTGCTCTGGGTCGACGATCGCTTGGGTCACGGTTGACCTCCTGTGGCAGGTCTTTGTGCTAAGCGGCCGAACGCTCGGCCCGCTTTCGTTGCTTTTCCTCGTAGGCAGCTAAGTCGAAAACATTTTTGGCCAACCCAACGGCCCGAAGGAATCGAATCGCTTGAAAAGTGATATCGAACTCCCACCACTTGTGACCATGCTGAGCCAATCTCGGAAGAGCATGATGATTATTGTGCCAACCTTCGCCATAAGCAAGGATAGCGACCCACCACAGATTGCGACTGTCGTCGCGAGTCTCGTAGTTTTTGTAGCCCCACATATGCGATGCGGAGTTGACAAACCAAGTCACGTGCAGAACGCCAACCATCCGCACACAAACACCCCAGACCAGCCAAGATGCTGCCAGGCCAGGTCCACCGATCAAGTAGCCAATGCCGGTGAGAATGGCTCCAAAGACCAAGTGAATCGCTAGAAAATACTTTTCGAAGAACATCAACCCCTTGTCCTTGACCAAGTCTGGCACCCAATGATTCGCAAATGCCTTGAAATCACCATTGTCGGTAGAAAATGCAAGCCAGAACATGTGAGCCCACCAGGGCCCATCGTGAGGTGAATGCGGGTCGCCAGGTTGATCGCTATATGCATGGTGCTTGCGATGATTGGCCGTCCAAGAGATCGGACCACCCTCGCCTGCCAGGACACCAAAGAAAGTCAGCGTGTACTTGACCCAACGGGGCACTTCGAGCCCGGTGTGCGTCAAGAGCCGATGGTATCCAAGGCAAATGCCCAAACTCCCGTTGATCCAATGGATCACCGCGCAAATCAGCAAGCCACTCCAAGTGAAGGTCCAAGGAGCAGCCAGTGCTCCCAAGTGCAGCGCAACCAACCAAGCCGTCGCCCCCCACTGAATATGATAGACCTCTGGAATTCGAGGCTGAGCCTTTGAGCCCGATCGCACCGTGACGCTGCTTTCGAATTCCTCGCCTACAGGACTGAGCGTCGGGGAGTGCAACTCCGCATGATGCCCCTTGGGCCCCTTGAGTTGGTTGGCAACCGACGTTTCGTGTTCAGTGGAATGGCTTCGCATGACAGCTGACTTGCCCTTGATTGATAGTCTCTTGACGAACGCCGAAGGCTTGAAATGATGCCCTCGTATGCCCTACAAGAGTAACGTCTAGTGGTGGAAATCACTGCATTTTGGCCGTCAATGCTGTGTCAAAGTTTCGTAAAAACCCTCCGGATCTTTCCGTAAACCGATAAGATCCGGAAATTTGACAACGTTTCTTGTGAAAATACCGTTGCCATTCGAACTTTTGCCCTAAACTGACGTAGACGATTACCCAGAACCAGCCGTGGGCTTGCCCGGCACGCAGTATTAATTACACTAATCGACTGGTTTTTTATGCTTCAGACATCGAGCGATCAGCCTTCGGGGGCACAGGTTTCCAAGCGAGAGTTGCTGCGAGCGATGCTTGCAGATCTTTTGTTGCGTCTAGATGTTCCGCACGAATCATCGGCAATTTCTCAGGCATTGAGCGATGCACAGCCCGAGGATTATCGCTCGGTGGATGCCACGGCGCTCTCGATCATGCGAGCCGGTTCGGCTGTCGGTCTTCGTGTATCTCCGTTGGAGTTGACCGAAAAGGATGTTTGGGAATTGCTCTTGGATGACTTCCCGGTTGCCGTGCTCTATCAGACACCCAATGGCCAAGATGCAGCGGCGGTCTTTTCTCATATCAGCGGAGGACGCGTTGACGCGACGCTTCTGGAGCAGAGAGCTCAACGTACCGACTCGATGACACGGCGGCAAGTAGCGAAGCTTTTGACTCAGGGGCGTTCCCATCAGTATTTCATCGCTGAGCCGTCTTTGAATTGCGATCGTATATCGTCCCAGCACGAGCATCGCCAAGCTCCGATTCACAATGTATCGCATGACGAGCACCATGGGCACGAAGCTCATCATACGCATCTTTCTCCTCAGAAGCGCCTGCTTCGACTTTTGAAACTCGATTCCAGAGATATCTGGACTCTCTGCATTTTCACGGTCGTAGTAAGTATTCTCGATCTAGCGACGCCATTGGCTGTTGAGCAGATGGTTACAACGATCGGGTTCGCTTCGGTGATTCAACCTTTGATTTGGATTGGAGTTTTACTCTTTGCGATCCTAACGCTCTCGGCGGTGATCAAAGCCTTGCAGCTATTCGTTGTCGAAATCCTTCAGCGAAGGTTGATTGTGCGAATCATCGGAGATTTGGCCGAGCGTTTCCCGAGGCTACAGCGGTCCTCGATGGACGGCGTCCACGGGCCGGAGCTAGCCAATCGATTCTTCGACGTGATGACGATGCAAAAAGCAACGGCCTCGCTACTGATCGATATTCTAGCTTTAGCTATTCAAACTTTCACTGGATTGCTGCTATTGGCCGTTTACAGCCCGTACCTGCTGGCCTTTGACCTAGTCCTCTTGATGGCCATGACGGTCATGATTTACTTTCTGGGTCGCGGGGGTGTTCGCACAGCGATTGAGGAATCCTTGATCAAGTACCGTTTGGCCCACTGGTTGCAGGATGTGATTGGGAAACCCAACGCATTCCAAGTTCACGACGGAGGTGGTCTGGCCGTCGATCGAGCCAATCGCTTGGTTGTGGAATACTTAAGCGCAAGGAGGAAACATTTTGCGGTTTTGATTCGCCAATCGCTCTTTGCATTACTCTTGTATGCAATCTCTATCTCTTCGCTCCTGGCACTCGGTGGTTGGCTGGTCCTCAACAACGCTCTTACAATTGGACAACTCGTAGCTAGCGTTTCGGTCGTCGCTGTGGTCGTGGGGGCTTTCTCCAAGATTGGAAAGAGTCTTGAGTCATTCTACGATCTGATGGCTGCGACCGATAAAGTCGGACACTTGATCGATCTGCCTACGGTTCCACCAACTCGCCCTTTGCACGCCGGTATTGGACCCGTCGAGGTTCGCTTTAGGGATTTGGCGATCGTGGCCGGACACGAACACGTACATGTACCGAGTTTTGTCATCCCTGCAGGGCAACGAGTGGCGATCTACGATGCGAGCGATCAAAGCCGTTCTATACTGCTGCAAACGCTTGCTGGTCTTCGAGATCCGCATCAAGGGCTTTGTGAAATCGGAGGGATCGATTCGCGAAATTGCAATCGCTTCGCCGAGGGATCGATGGTCGGACTTGCCTCCCAAACGGAGATCTTTCACGGTAGCTTGAAAGAGAACGTCACTCTCAACCGCCTTTCGATCCACGAGAGCGATCTGCGGGATGCACTTCAGACGGCCGAGCTTTGGGACGAGGTCCTGGCGATCGGGAGAGGTCTTGATACTCCGTTGCAAACCGATGGATTTCCCTTGAGCGAATCTCAAGCAATCCGGCTGATGATCGCTCGAGCAGTAGTTTCGCAACCTCGACTGCTATTGATCGACGGTTGTTTAGACAAGCTTTCTCCCGAACTTCGACAACGGATCTGGCAGAACCTTAAATCCGACACTCATCCATGGACCTTGATCATCGCTACGCAGGACATAGCGATCCTCAATCAAGCGGATAAACGGGTGGAACTCGGCCAACCGACCCATTCGCACCACTAGCCCTCTAGGAACCCGAATCCCACATGGCAACCACCACCGAACCAGCGCAAGAACAATCCGCGATCCATAGCGCACCTGCCAAGCGTCGCATGATCAAGCTTGCACCGAACAGAGAACTCGGAGAGCGTTTCCCCGCCATGCACTTGGTCCGCTCGAGTTGGTTTGCTCGAGGTCTCTCGCGAGTACTCCTGGCAATGATGTTTTTATTGCTTGTCTGTTCGATCTTTCTGCCCTGGCAGCAATCGATCCGCGGCGAAGGGCAGGTCACTGCAAGACTCCCTCAACTCAGACTCCAGGCTGTCGAAAGTCCAGCTAAAGGAATCATTTCATCGCTTAAACCTGACCTCCGTGAAGGTTCCTTCGTTGAGGAAGGTGAGATCATCATGGAGATCAAGCCTTTTGCCGAAGACGCCGAACGATTGACTCAGGAGGCCGTTCAAGCGATCCAATCGAAACTTTCGAATTACCGTGTAATCTACGACAACCACTGTCTCCAGGTCGAGTCGGCAAGGATGCAGGGCCAGCAAGCAATTGCCAGCGCCGAAGCGGAGGTTCGAAGTGCGAACAACGCCTTCGACAAGGCGACTCGCGATGTCGATGAACAACTCGCTTCCTACAACCAATCAAAACTCGAACGTGAACGCAACGAAGGACTTGTTCCCGATGTCATCTCCGAAGTCGATTACAACAAACTTAAGAACAAAGAACTCAGCGAACTCGCGAAACTCGAAGGCAATATGGCTGCAGCTCGAAAGGCCTTCAACGAGCTCGATGCCAAGGAACGGGATCTCGAACGCAAAAGGAATGAAGTCAACCAAAAGATCCTTCAGGAACAAAACTACGTTGACAAATCACTGACCGATGTCAACAACACACAGAAAGAACTCAACGAAGTCCTCACCAAACGAGGAGAATTCGCTCGACTCAAAGTCCCGAGCCCCAGCCGCGGTCGAATCCAAGCGATTCGAGGGCAAGCCGGCACCAATTCGGTCAAAGAGGGGGACAAACTCTTCGAGGTCGTTCCCGAAACCGAAGACCTCGCCGTCGAGATGACCGTCCGAGGTGTGGATGCTCCACTTGTCCACGTCGGTGACCCCGTTCGATTGCAGTTCGAAGGCTGGCCAGCAATCCAGTTTGTCGGATGGCCTTCGGTTGCCGTCGGGACTTTCCCAGGTGAAGTTATTGCTATCAATCCAACCGATTCCGGCAAGGGAATCTTCAAAATCGTCATCGGGCCCCCCCAGAATAGGCAAACTGAGGAAAATTCAACGATTATTCCGAATGTAACGGATACCAAGTGGCCCGACAGTCGATATCTACGACAAGGAGTGCGAGCTAACGGTTGGGTAATACTCAAGCAAGTACCACTTGGGTACGAGATATGGCGCCAAATCAACGGATTTCCAATCAGCATCAGCGATTCAGAACCCTCACAAGACAAACCGGCCAAGGACCCCAAAGCGCCCAAAATCAAATAGCACTATGGAGGTACTCTCGCCAGGTCACTATTTGCCTAGCACTTTGGATTCCTTGCGGATCGGTACACGGGACTCCTTTTCAGGACACCCCCAAGCCTGAGCCAAAGATATCCGGTAGGACGCTTGATGAACTCGAGCAGATGCTCAAATCTGCTCGAGCCGAACTCGGGCAACAGCTATCCGAGCAGGACAAGGCGCAGAAGGCAACTCCTGAGACCGACCCGCTTCGGGATGGTGAGAAGCGTTTCCTCGAACTCGAGGCGATTATCAAACAGCGGCGAGAACAGCGTCAGGAGGAGCTATTGCAGTTGCCTAAGATGCCGCTGGGACCTCGGATCCCCACAACCCCAGAGGTGGTCCAAGCCGCACCGAACCAGTCCAATGAAGATCTTGCCAAACCTAGCGATCTTTCCAATTCTAGTGAACTCGCCGAACTCGGTGATTCCCTTCTGCTTGCCGACGTGATCGCTTCGACATTTCGGTCCTTTCCTGAGATTGAAATCGCTCGCTTAGAAGCCAACGTAGCTCGTGGCGAGGTGACTCAAGCAACCGGTGCCTATGATCTTCATTTGGATTACTTCAGCCTCAATCAGCCGGTCGGCTACTATGAGAACTCTCGTAGCGGGGTGAGTTTGTCGCGTCAGCTTTGGTGGGGTGGTTATGCGATCGCAGGCTACCGAATCGGGCGAGGTTTCTTTGAGCCATGGTATAAAGAACGTGAGACGAACAAGGGCGGAGAGTTTCGAGTCGGGTGGGTTCAGCCTCTCTTGCAAGGCCGAGCGATCGACCCGTACCGGGTCGCGTTATTTCAATCGAATCTGAATCAACAAGCCGTTGCACCGGAGATTCAGCAGAATGTACTCGGTGCAAGTCTTGCTGCCGCTGCATCGTACTGGTCATGGGTCGAAGCCGGTAATGTATTACGCGCTCAAGAGCAACTGCTTGAGTTGGCTATCAAGCGCAATGAAGGTTTAACTAAACTTTTCGAGCGTGGCTTATCGACCCGCAAGGAGCTTGCCATCAACGCTCAGACAATCTCAGAGCGTCAGTTGAAGGTTTTCGAGTCACGCCAAAAGTTTAGGGATACAGCCTTTAAACTCGCGGTCTTCCTGAGAAATGAAAACGGAACACCGATGCTTGCTAGACCAGAATGGCTACCTGCCGACTTCCCCAAGATCTCAGACTTGGAACTCCAAGACTTTGAGACGGCATTTTTAGAAGCCCAGCAAAGGCGACCGGAGTTGGCGCTGATCAATATCGACTTGCAGAAGCTGCGATGGGACTTGGAACTGGCTCGCAATCAAACCTTGCCCAATTTGGATTTCACCATCCAAGGTGTTCAGAATGTCGGAGATCCGGCAACGAAGCTCAACGACAAAGGAGACTTCATCCTCGAATCGGGAGTCATGGGTGGAGTTCCTGTCCAGCGACGAAAGGCTCGCGGCAAGATCGACAGTACGCTTGCAAAAATGCAGCAGGTCGAACAGAAGCGGTGGTTCATGACCAACAAGATCGAAATGGATCTTCGGATGGCAAGAAACGCCCTTGAAGTCAGCCGCGACATGGTGCTTCGCAGCGAACAACTTTTACGCGAGACCCGCGAAACCTTGGAGTACTTCCGACGCGAGTTCGCTTCGGGCAACCAGGATTTCCTGTTCCTCTTGGCTCAGGAGGCCAAAGCGACCGAAGCGGAGATCAAGCTTTTGGATGCCGAGCGGGAGTACTATCTAGCACTGGCTCAGCTCCAAGCCGTCTTGGGCCTAGACCCGCTTGAACAATCCCTGAACCTCGACCAAGCATCTGCGAGCGAAGGTCGCTAGAGGGCCGACTGCGGGGTTTTTTCGTTGCTTTTACGCCAAGGAACGGAAATACTTTTGGAATCCGGCTTGATTTCTTGTTATAAACGAGAGAACAAGTTGACTCCGCAACGTGACGAGGCGCCCATGAGAATTCGAGCATTATTCTGTTTCATCGTTGTTTATTTCTCCTTCGCTGGTTCCACGGCACAGGCAGATATGCTTCTGACGGACGGAAACGCTGCCTTCAATCCAGGCATCACCTTACCGTCTTGGGGAGCCAGTCTTTCGAACTCGACTCGCCCCTATTCCTGGAACACCGCTAGCAGTGCACAGAACGCCGAGGGCTCCCTTTATCCCGCAGTGCCTGGCGCTTTTACCGCTTCCAACCTAGGATCGAGTCCGCTGAGGGCTTATCGATGGGGTTTTCGAAATGCCGGTGGTGGTAGTGTTGGTACTGCCGGTAAAGGTCTTTCGGGAACCGCAGGTGGCGTGACCTCCTACACGCAAACATTCACTGCAGGAAGTAACACTGGTAGGATCGACTGGGTCGACAGTTTTGAAACCAGTCGCTCTCGAGTGAATGCTTCTTTGGTTTACACGCTCACCGATGGAGATGGCGCCGGGACCACGGTGGCGTTATTAAGAGTCGACGCGACCTTTACCAATAAAGCATCGACTACCGAAACCTACGATTTTCTGAATATCGTCGACTCGCAAATCCTTGGTACAGGTAATGGTACCAACGACACAATTGCAGCATCGATCAATGGCGATTTACACACTTTGAAATTTAGCGACACCGTTTCGGGCCAAGCTTACGATTTAAACTTCACTGCAGTCAATCCAACCTTCTGGGAAGCCAATACGCTAGCCACGATTGGAACGAAAACTTTTTCAGGAGCAGGTGCAAATCCAACCAACTTCACTGGATCAACCGGTTCGGTAAACAACGTAATCAATGGGACCGGAGATCGCGCTGGCGGATTTCAATGGCGCGTAAGACTCGACCCGAATCAATCGGTGACGCTCACCTCCTACGTTGGCGCAAATATCAACGCCGTACCAGAACCCAGTTCAATCGCACTCTTGGGTGTGGGGGTTTTAGCGGGTTTGTCGAGAAGAAGACTAGCTCGCAGGAGCTAGGACGGATCGGGCCTTTCGAGTTCCGCGCGACCAAGACTCCGGGCTGGCATGCAGACAGGAACCTGGATCCCCTTAGGAAACCCTACCGATTGCGCAAGCCAATTGACAAAGTGGTTTGTGTTTTCATCCGTACATAAATCTTCGTCTTGAATGAAGACGGCGATCACAGGTGGATCGCAGTCCATGATGCATTCGACCTTGGCGACCGGCCAGTAATCGTCGTCGCTTGGAACTTGACCGGCTTGCTCTGCCTGCTCGAAGACATCCGTTTCGATGGCCTCGATTTGCAATTCGTAGCTCTCATAGTCGACCGTCGAACGCGAGATGCGGTTGTGTCGCATCTCGGGCTGAGAGATTTGCTCGGGGTCAAAACGACATAGAACCTCGATGTCCAGCAGTTGGACGCTGAGATTCGCATCGAGAATACCAGCGATGTTCAGGACGGTCGGTTCCCAAGCGAGTTCATCGAGCGATTCGGCTGGATCGAGGAACACCAAACTTCCCGAGTAGGCTTGCTCAGAAACCTGATGGGCAAAGAAAAACGCAAAAGGTTCACTCTGACCTTGGTAGATAAGAATCGCCTGGAGTCCTGTATCCGATTGGTTCTTGATGACCAACTCGAAATCTTCACCGTCCATCGTAATACTCGCGTAAGGTTGATTGCTGCCGAATTCTTTTCGTCCAAGAGTATGGTGCAAGGAGTAATGATGCACAAGTCCGGCTGATGTCTGGATGGATCAATCGCCTCTTAGAATCCCGACATAACCATCGCCAATGCGATCAGACCTCGCGCGCTCCAACATACGGTCCGCAACCAATTGGTGCTGACCAATCGTCGTTGAGCGCCACGATCCTGGCCCCTGAGCATTCGGTCGTGCAAGGGCATCTGCACAACTGCAGTACTCAACCAAATCACGAATGAAAGACAAATGCCACAGACCGGCAGTAGCCATTGTCCAGATTGAAGCCCTACCAAAAGAAGCCAAGTCGCCAAGGCTCCCTCGATAAGCATCATCGGGCCGACAACCCAAAAGATTCTCTCGCAGTGCTGCTTTTCGGCTGCCATCGCCCGAGCCGGCTCGGGATCCACGAACTCCATCGCCGGATACTGCACTCGCTGAATCACCCAAATCAGACCAACAAGGTACCAAGTCA
>JBJTAQ010000949.1:0-4751 GCA_046090945.1 Pirellula sp. | reverse complement strand
AAAAGCATCTCGAATCATCTCGAATCGAGGTAGCCTGGAAGATCTTAAACGGCAGGTCATAGAGTCGCTACTGGATGAGTGTACTAAAAGCAATGAATGCTGGCATTCCTCTACTTAGGGAATTCTCCGCGCACCGTCAGGTGCAAGTTCGATGGCTTCATCTGGCAAAAGACAAGGGATTCCTTGTTTGACGGCGTAGAACCAGCGTCCGTCTTGGGAAACTAGACCTTGCGTTGGAATTGCCGAAACTGTACGACCGATCTTATTAGTAAGCGGGGACCGCAAGTGGCGGTCCGCCAAACGACTGAGTAGATCAGGCGAGGCGAGAGACAATGTGGTACCTGAGTTGGGGCAGCGTATGACGCCCAAGATCCATTCTGGGAAATCGTATCGGTTCGCGTCGTCATCTTTCATGGTGCTCGCGATTTTAGTCTATTTTCAGTCGCTTGCCATTGCCCAAGCACCCGGTTCTTTGCAGGTTCCATCCGCGCAGGGACCATCGGTGGACCAGTTTCAGAACTCAGCCCCCGTGATGACGTTTCTGGATATGTATACCGGTCAACCTTGGGGCAGGTACGTCGTCTCAGAGACGGTGACGGTACCGAAATACGAGTATCGAGAGCTTAAGGATAAAGTCTGGGTGCCGACTTGGGTCCAAGAACCCAGGCAAACCACAACGACGCAATACGACCCGATTGTATCGTACCAACTGCGGCCGCGATCTGTTCCGAGCGCCAATCCATTCGCACCTCCGCAACAGATCGTCGAGTACGTGCCGATCGTTCAATACCAACCGAGAAATGTGCAAACCACACAGATGACAGCTTATCAGAAGTACGAAGAGCGTGAGATCTCTCGAATGGTGCCTGTGCTGACCAATGCCAGCGAGCAACGGCAGCGATTCGTCGATCGGCCTTTGTCAGCAAGCGGCACTCCTGGAGTCGCGTCGAGCAATCTGATTCAGGATTCGGCGATGTTGGCACAAGCCAACCGAACAACGGCAAGATACCCAACGCGTTCGATCGACTATCCAACGCAGCCGACTTATGGTTCACCTGTTTACGGTTACACGGCCTCAAACGCTACTTGGAATGCACCGGTGACCCTTATGCCACCACCTCCACCAGTGACAGCACCTCAGTACACGGCCAGGCAAGCCGCTGCAGCACCGATCGTGCCAATCGTCGCACAGACACCGGTTCCACAGACACCTCCAGTGTATGCAGGTACCGGTACGCCAATCCCCCCAGCCAGCGGCCCCCCGACGATACCTTATATGTATCCTCCCACAGGCTACACACAACCAACTTACGCTGCTGCCCCCCCTCCCCCTCCAACCGGATACGCTTATCCGCAACTCAACTACGCGCAGCCACCCTACCCTCCGGCTACCTACGCCCAAGCGCCTAATCCGCAGGTCCCATACCCTCAGGCTCCCTATCCAACTATGAATTACGGTTACCCGGCTAACCCCTATGCCCCTAACCCATACGCGGCCAACCCATACGCGGCCAACCCGTATGCGGCCAACCCGTATGCGGCCTGGTATGCCCGCCAAGGCACGCTGTTCCCTACGACTATGTTTGGGACCACCGGTGGGCAATCGTCGATGGTCAGTGGCGGCTACCCGTACACCGGTTATCCGCCTGGTGCAGTCCCTCCTCCGACATCGAGTTACGGTTATGGAGCCCCGGGTTACAGCGCTCCGAGGGTTGCGAACAATCCATTGGGGGTTTCATCCAATGCGCCTAACTATTGGGGCAGAAACACCTTGCCCTTTGCAACCGGCGGCTATTAACCAACCCTCGCCTTGTTAACACGTCGACACCCCTCAATTAGCAATTTGGCTTATGATGCCTCGGTATTTCAGGCCGCCTGGGAAGACCAGTTCGATTTGACAATTCGGACAAATTTAAGGTACACTTGCATAGTCTGTTGTGATCCCGCAGGCACACCAGTGGCCGATCGAATGGCTTGAGCTTACGAAGGCAAATCCTGCAACATCAGACCCCCGCCCCCCCAACTCTGGAGAAAGAACTCGATGAAGAAAGCGATCGTTTTTTTGGCTGTGGCAATGACGGCTTCGGCCGTTACGCCCAAGGCGTTTGCCATCAAGGAATTCAGTGAAGCTTGGGCTGCCATCTATGCTGAGAAGAGCACCAACGATGGTTTCAAAAAGCTTGCTGCGGAGGCCAAGTGCAATGTTTGCCACATCGACGGCGAGAACAAGAAGAAGCACAATCCTTACGGGGACGTTCTCGAGCACGAAGGATTGACCAAGAAGAACTTCCCACCTGCGAAATTCAAAGAGGACTTGGACGGGACCCGTAAGAAGGTTGAGGAGATCCTCAAGAAGATCGAGGACAAGAAAGCCGAAGGCTCCGATAAAACCTTTGGTCAGCGTATGAAGGAAGGGTTACTCCCAGGCGGTGACGTCAAGGGCAAGTAGCCGAGCGTTCAAACGGCCAATCAGTACCGCACAAGCTTAGTCGAACAGTAATTCCTAGCTTGTAATCAGACCAACGAACGAGCGTCCTTTGTGAATCAAGGGACGCTTTTTTGTTCTCTATTTGAATAGGCATTTGGATTTCGCAAGTGGATCCGCTTCGAGGGACTCCGATGATTTCCCACAAATCCCGACCAAAAAGGGGCCGGGATCGAGACAAACCCAGATGTTTTATTAAAATCCACGGTCGAATCTCTCTCGCTTATCCTTTTCGTCCTGGTATAAGAACCCGTTGGAATGAATTCAAACTCGACGTCGATCCTGCAGAGACTTCAAAAGAATATGGAGTCGGTGGTTCTGGGCAAGCAGGAGGTGATTCGCAGGACTCTTGTAGCTCTGCTGGCAGCCGAGCATATTTTGCTCGAGGATGTACCTGGGGTGGGCAAAACCTTGGTCGCAAAAGCGCGCGCCAAAAGCGTCGATGGACGCTTTACCCGTGTGCAATTCACCCCGGACCTGTTACCCAGCGATATCGTCGGTAGCAGCATCTACCACAATGGCGAGTTTAAGTTTTCACAAGGTCCGATTTTTGCCAACATCGTGCTTGGCGACGAAATCAATCGGGCTCCACCCCGGACTCAAAGCGCCTTGCTCGAAGCCATGAGCGAGCGGCAGGCAAGCATCGACGGCACCACCTATCCGATGCCCGACCCATTCATGGTGATTGCCACGCAGAACCCGTTTGAGTTCGAGGGTACCTACGTGCTCCCCGAAAGTCAACTCGATCGTTTCCTCATGCGGATCGATCTTGGATACCCAGCCCGCGAGGCGGAGCGAAACGTGCTTCGCTCGCACCGTAGCGGAGAGCCGGTCGATACGCTCAAGGCTGTCGCGACGCTCGATGAGATCAAGTCGATGCAATCGGAAGTGCGTCAGGTGCGATTCGAAGACTCGCTGGTGGATTACTTGCAAGACATCGTCGATCGTACCCGTCAGAGCAATGATTTGCAGGTAGGAGTCAGCACGCGTGGAGCTTTGGCTTTCTACAGGGCTGCCCAAGCCAGTGCGTTGATCGCAGGACGTGATTACGTGGTTCCCGACGACATCAAGGATTTGGCCATCAGCGTGTTGTCCCACCGCGTGATGCCACGCGGTTTTGCCGCAGGCAGCGAGCGTCAAGCGGTCGAATCGATGATCCAACGCTGCCTGGAATCTGTCGTGGTTCCGGTGTAAATCGCCATGACTGCCTTTCGCTCGCTGATTGTGCAACCGATTACCAAGCTGTTGGGCTCGTTCCGACTCTTTCTGCAGTCGAACAATCCAGTCTACACTCGCCTGACTCGCGAGGGTTGGCAGTTCTGCTTCATGATAGCGTTCATCCTCTTGGGAGCCGCTCTTCGAAATGCGAATTTGTTGGTCATCTTGGCCGGCACCCTCATCGGAATGATGTGGGTTCAATGGCGAGTCTGCTCGCGAACCCTATCGAACCTGTTGGTCCACCGCCGCTTTCCGCGTACGATCCAGGCCCGACGCCCGTTTGAAATCGAATTGAATCTAAATAACCCCAAAAGCTGGCTTGGAGCTTGGTTGGTTCTCGTCCAAGACCGATTGGTGTATGCTCCGTTGCAGAAGTCGATTCATAGCGCATCGCAATCGATCCAATTGCTTTTCTTGTCGGTACCACCCAAGTCATCCCGATCGCAAGCTTATCAGTGTCTTGCCCAACGCCGAGGACGCTATCAGTGGCTAGGGTTAGAGATGACGACCCGCTTTCCGCTCGGACTGATGAAGGCCTTCCTCCCTCAAAAATCAACCTTGTACCTGATTGTCCACCCAGCCGTTGGTAAATTGTCGCCAAACTGGAACGAGCTCTTTCGCAAGCGTGACTCGGGAAACCGGCAGCGACAGGTCAGAGCCATGAGCGATGAAGGAGATTTTTTTGGGCTTAGAGCTTATCGTTCCGGGGATTCTAAACGATGGATACACTGGCGTTCCTCAGCCCGTCGCGATGAGTTGGTGGTCAAGCAGTTTCAGCAACCAGAGAATCAGGAACTAGTGATCCTGCTGGATCTGGTTGGATCAGGTACCAACGGCGATCTACCCATCGAAGATACAGCGGTCGAGTTTGTCGCCACCTTGGTCCATCAAATCACATCGAGCAACATCGGGTCGGTGACCGTTGCGATCAGCGATGCAACACCCACAGTCGCTTCGCGAGTATCGGCCAAGTCTCAAGCATATTTTCTACAAGAGCGATTGGCGACGGCACACGGCCGACCGAGTTCCGCCTTGGGCGAGACACTCG
>JBJTAQ010000948.1:0-1915 GCA_046090945.1 Pirellula sp. | reverse complement strand
GGGATGATGGGGCCCTGTCCTGAGTGCGGCGGTCCATGTCCGGGATGCGGTGGATCTCACCTCGACCGATTTGGCCGCAACCCTTTTGGTTTGTTCGCCGGGCTGGGAGGTTGTTTAGCGGGTCTCCCGTCGTTGCTGGTTCCCTATGGAGAGGGTGGCATTGCATCCCAGCGATGGTATGACGCTTCGATCGAGGGGATCGGTTTAACCCGCACGACTGGAGGTGGCAATTTTGCTGTCTCGTCACTCGGTGCCAATTCGGGCAACTATGTTTTGACCACAGACATGGTGGCTCCCGACTCGATGCGAGCCGGTTTGGCTGCTCAGGTCAATGTACAAGTTGGACCGGGATCGAATCTTGAATTTGGTTACTTTGGATTAGACCAGGACCACGGTTCAGCAGTCGCACGAAGTGCATCGGCGAACCTGTATTCCTTCATCAGCAACTTTGGAACGCTCCCCGCGGGTGGTTTCGATGATTCGGATCGGTCGTTGATCCATACTTTGGATTATCGGTCCGAGTTGCATAACGGAGAGATCAGCATCCGACGTCGATGGAGCGAACCTGCTGGATACTTCCAAGGAAGCTTTCTGACGGGTGTCCGTTATCTGGACCTAGACGAAGGATCGCGATTTACCGCTGAGGGTCTCAACAACAATACAGCTCAAAACAACGGGCCTCGATTCTTCGACTACAACGTTGCAACTCGCAATTCGTTAGTCGGCTGGCAAGTTGGCACCGATCTGTGGTACAACTTTTTGCCCGGTATCAAGATGGGTGTCGAACTCAAGACTGGTATTTACAACAACCGGTCGCAGCAAGACACCTCGATTTTCGCGAATTCGCTTCCGGCGTATGGGATTCCAGCCATCAATGAGTATGCGTTGGACAACCGGACCGCTTATATCACTCAGCTTTCGCCGCAGTTGGTCTACCGTCTGAACTATTCGTTGGCCTTCAGGACATCCTACCAGGTCCTGTGGATCGACAATGTCGCTCTGGCCTCGAACAACTTCAATAGCGTCCCACCCTCGTTGTTCCTGCCGGGATCGAATCGGCTGGCAACGATCAACAATTCCTCGGACATCGTCTACCAAGGGATTACGGCAGGGGTCGAGTTTACTTGGTAAGCTGACTGTTAAATCGAATCATTCTCCAAAGACCCGTCGCATGGTGCGGCGGGTTTTTGTTTTGATTGATTTAGCATACCAAGTCGATGATTTGTCTTGCGAGTGCTTGGTCGGCACAGACCACCATGGGCTCGCAGTCCTTGGGGCCAATCGGCTCTGCGGTCCTGAGCGAGAGAAAGCAACCGCCGGCTTCGCGCAAGATCGCCAGCGGAGCGGCGATATCCCAAGGAGCTTGTTTGACGTTCTCAGAGTTGTTGTCGTGAACGACTGCCGAGAGCCCCGTCGTTCCATCGACTAACCGCATGGCTACACCCGAGTGAGGTGGGAACGAGGTCACCAGTTTGGCACCCTCACTGGTGCGTAGTTTGTTTCTCAAGTAAGCAAACATGCCGGTTTCGTAGCGGGCGTTACCGTACTGATTCATGTCGATCCAAGCATCCTGCAGCCTTGTTGAATTTGGGAGCGTCAGCCGTTGCTGATCTTTGTAAGCACCCAAACCAGCGTGCGAGTAAAAGAACTCACCGGTCAACGGAAAGACGATCGCAGCAGCCAGCGGCTGATCCTCGCGGTACAAAGCCACGAGTACCGATGGAAATGGATTTCCGACGCGGAACAGAAAGGCACTGGTGCCATCCAAAGGGTCGACGTACCAGCAATCCGTCGCTCCTTGAAGAATACTCGGGTCGGACTCCTCCGAGAAAATCGTCGCCTTGATCGGATCCTGCTCGAGCACATCCAGGACCGCCCGCTCGGCTTGTTTGTCGACTTCAGAGACCAAATCACC
>JBJTAQ010000947.1:0-8698 GCA_046090945.1 Pirellula sp. | reverse complement strand
AGGAGTTCCTTATGCGGGAACTCCTGTCTGCAGCATGGTTCCATTCGATGCAGGTGAAACCACCGGTGCAGGCACGTAATAGGTCGGGGGTGCAGGCATCACCGTCGTCGGAACCGCCGCGCTAGGCATCGTCGGAGGTGGAATGGTCGGTTGGGTGAGCACCGGTTGGCTTGCTTGGGGGACAAAGCTTGCCGGTGGATAGCTTGCCGGTGGGTAGCTTGGGATTGCGGCCGGGGCTCCGGTCACTCCAAGAGATGCTGGAGGCAACTGAGGCGTACTCGGTGGGACCATCGGAATCGAACCTGGTAGAGTCCCACCTCCTGGTAGCGTCCCTCCGCTGATCACCGGCGGCTGATTGAGCGTTGGCGGAAGATTCGCAATCGGATCGTCTTGGTAATAATTCGCAACACGCACCCCGGTGTCGTAGGTGATTGTTGGCGCGAGAGCCCCTGCAGTCACCACAGGGCTCGATTGTGGTATTAGAGTCCCCGCGGGTCGAAAACCATCGTCATAGGCCACAGCAGCCTCACTGGCACCTCGAAGCGTTGGAGGGGGCAAAAGGGCGATCACACCTAAGGTGCTTGAGGGCAGGGTCAAACCCGAGGCTTGCAACCTTCTGGCAGATTCTTTGTCGAGCCTCGGAGGCTGGGATGCTTCAGGATCCTCGCTACGAATCGCCGAGCGTTTGCCATAGTCGCTCAGAGGATTGATCGGACCTTGCGAGTCGACCAAGTAGCGCAGTTGCTCGCGGAGAGCCTGGGCATCCAGCGTTGCATTTGCATCGGTCCGGACTCGAAACCGCGGAGGCTCGACCCCCGAACGGTCTTGGGCCTTGGCTACCCCAACACCAAGCAGACCTGCAGAAAACAATGTAGAACAGAATGTCGAACAGATCGCAGTCGAAAACTTGGCAGGGATCTTCGATGACATAGGTTGATCACTTTACAGGTGGATTGACACGTACACCGAGGGCTTTGAGTTTTTCAAACCAACTGGCCTTCGATGCGTTCTGAACCAAACTATCATCCAAATAGAGCTTGAGGAACGGACCAAAGCGTCGATTCTCCTTCGCATCGGCTTCACAGGCTTCGATCAATGCCGTAAGGTCGATCTCGGGGTTTTCTTGCAGGATCAAAAGCCTTACCTCACGCATCGACTTGGTGAAATCAAGTCCCTTGACGTTGCACCCTTTCAGGTTGATCGTTTGAAGTCCGCGCAGTTCAGCAATCCCACTGACGTCCTCGACTGGACTCCCGGAGACATCGAGCGACCACAATTTCTTAAGCCCGAAAATTGGCTCGAGCTTTTTGATCTTGTTCCCAGATGCATAGAGGGATTGGAGTTTGACCATCCCCCGGAGCGGGGCGATGTCTTCGATCGCGTTGTTAGCAATGTGCAAGTATTGAATAGCAATCAAACCCGTGAGCGGTTCGAGCGACACGATCTTGTTCGATGCCAAATCGACCGACTGAAGCAGTTTCAGTTCGCGGATCGGAGCAAGGTCGACAATTTCGTTTTTCTCCAGGTCAAGCTTCATCAACGCCTTGCAGTGCTGAAGTCCTTCAAGGCTCTTGATCCCTTTTCCCTTGCCGACAACCTGCGAAATGTTCTTTAAATCGTCGACGGTCAGCGGATCGGCGTTGTAGCGCTTTTCAAAGACCTCTTTGCGCACGGCGGCTTCGAGGGCTTTGTCTGGGAAAAGATCTTGGGCCTGACTTACTGACGCCCCCAGCAAACAGACCCCGACTAAGCTGACCCAAAGCTCTAGTGGTCGAAAGAAGAGGAGATTCCAGCGTGCTGAAATCTGGCCCACTGCGTTGCTGGTTTCCATCCGTAAAACTTCCTGTGGTTCGAGGCGGGAGAAGAAGGTGGGAAAGTCCCTTCACTTTAGCTAAAACCGCCTGCGATTTCCACTGTGCCTGGAAAGTCTTACGAGCCGAAACGAATGTTCCGAGCCGTTTTGCTTGACTGGTGGGACATAGATGTTCGGCTTGTTCAAACCAAGCACAAGGCCAAGCGTATCCCAGGCTGGCACCGAGAGATCCAAGAAAGCGTGCGACCCACGGGGAGACTCCTCCCTGGGGGGTTCAGTGTGTCTCAGATCGAAACGATCCGTTGCTACTTGCGCTTCTCGGTATGGAGAGTTACCCGACGCAACCTCGGCGAGTATTTCTTGAGTTGCAACTTTTCGGCCCCAGGTTTACGGAGCAGTACGTAGTTGATGTCGCCCGTTTCTTGGCAAACCAAGTAAGTCGTTTCTTTCTTTTTCTTGCTCTTGGCCATGGTTTTTCCAAACTTGCTTCGGAATATTCTTCGAAAGGGTATGAAGGTTGCGTATTATGCAAATCGATTGCCCAGTTGGCTAGCTCAACTCGGGAAAATCCGCCTTTTGAGCGGGTTTCGGAACCCAAAGACCGAAAAAACATCTAAAGGTTCCGTGGGGGTCGTGTTTCGTTTTTGAGGGATTTTCCAAGTTTTCCAGAAAAAACGACCTGACCGGTCCCGAAACTCGCCAAGCTTTTTTCTATCCATCTATTTTGGCAGAAAATACTGTTAGGGAAGTGAAGACGAAGATGAATCGAAAAGTTTCTGAGCAAAGCCCGATGGTTTGTGGGAATTCTAAGCTGCAGATTCGAAGGATTCTCGGAGAGAGTATCCGGGCCAGCCATCGGGAAACTCGCCAGATCCGCTTCGAGCCGCTCGAGCGCCGAGAGCTGATGGCAAACGATTTTTACCAAGCCGCCTCGGAGCAGTCCCAATCGCTCTTGGCTCAGCAGTTTGCAGCTTCGGCCAGCGAGTTTGCAGCAACCCAAGCAGGAATCAGCAACTCGGGATTGGTTGCCGAGGGTGAGGCGACGGCTGCAACCGACCTAGTCGCCTTTGCCAAAGCTCTGACGGCTGCCGGTGCGAAGTTCTTTGGGGCCGATTGGTGCCCCCTATGTACCGATCAGAAGAACCTCTTCCAGGAGGGCAAGAACTATCTGACGTTCATCGAGGTAACCAACGCGGACCGAACACTCAATGCGACCGGCACCGCAGAGAACATCACAACCTTTCCGACTTGGAAATTCACCAATGGACAGGTGCTCACCGGAGTCCAGACTCTCCAACAACTCTCGACAGCTTCCGGCGTGGCTATTCCGACTGGCATTCAGCCGACATTTGTCGAAGTACCCAATCAAACCGTTCGATTCCGATCACCCCTTCATGTCCCGATCGACGCTTATGACCCCAATGGCGGGCCGCTGACGGTTACGGTTACCAGCAGCAATCCCAACGTGATCACCGCCGAGATGGTCAACAATCCGAAATCGGTCAAGATGGTCGTCAATGGCTATGGCGAAATGGTCTTTCGATTGTTCCCGGACGAAGCCTCCAGGCCAGTGGCTCAGTTCGAGCAGCTCGTCAACTCTGGCTTTTACAATCAAACTGCTACTGGCGATATCATTTTCCACCGCGTGGTCGATGGATTCATGATTCAAGCCGGGGATCCAACAGGCACCGGCTCGGGTGGATCGACGCTCGGGGACTTCGACGATCAATTCAACCTCAATCTCCAGCACAACCGCTCTGGTGTGTTGTCCTATGCCAAAGCAGGGGCAGATACCAATGACTCACAGTTCTTCATCACAGAAGTGGCCACGCGGCATCTGGATTTCAAACATTCGATCTTCGGTCAATTGATTGAGGGCGAAGCAGTTCGCGAAGGAATCTCTCGCACGAAAGTGACCAGCCAGTCGTCGGGTGAAGTCAGCCGACCAGTGAATGAGGTGGTCATCAAGTCGATGGAGATCTTCAATGATACCAAGAATGGTTTGGTGCGACTCAAGTCGCTTGCCAGCAGTGGATCGTCGACGATCACCGTGACCGTGACCAACAGCACTGGTCAGTCCTTCTCGCGTTCATTCACTGCGACGGCTGCTGCCGACACGTCCAATGGTGCACCGTTCCTCAACGACATCACCGTCCCACCCATCGCTGCTGGTCAAACGGTGACCGTTCAGCTTGGTAGCCAGGACAAAGAGGGAGACGCGGTTGTTTACGATGCGACACGCCAAGGTTCGGTCCCTTATCAATTCAACATGAACAGTCAGACCGGGTTGTTGTCGGTGACCGCACCGAGCAACTTCAGTGGTCCGTTCCAAGTTAGGGTTAGCGTAAGACCTGCAAGTTCCACTGCAGCAAGCAGTTCGGATGACGCCCAAGTCTTGACGTTCAATGTTCCGTTGAGTGTCACAGCCCCTACGAGTGTGGATTTGGTAGCGGCTACCGATACGGGCGTTAGCGATTCGGACAACATCACCAGCGCTGGCAATCTTCAGTTTCTCGTCTCGGGCACTACCAGCGGGGCAAACGTCGAGTTGAAGATTGGCAACCAAGTTATCGGATCGGCAGTAGCTTCGGGCGCAACGACGACAATCACCACCAATCAAATCGCTCCTTTGGGCAATGGCACCTACTCGATCGTTGCTGTCCAGACGCTTAGTGGAACCACTTCAGCCGCGTCACCTGCCTTGTCGATAGTGTACGACAACACTGCTCCTGCAGCGATCTCGAATGCGGGTCTGCCCAACAGGGCTAACGTAGGCACACCGCTGAACTTCGATTTGAATCATCCTGAAGAAGGCCAAGGGCTTCGCTATGTGCTGGACAATGCGCCTGCCGGGATGACTATCGATCAGCAAACAGGTTTGATCTCCTGGACCCCTGTGGCTTCTCAACTGGGACCACAGACCGCGATTCTTAAACTTCAAGACGCTGCTGGCAACACGTCGTCACAAACCTTGGCCATCTCGGTGGCCGACACGGCCAAGATCGCCGTTGATATGTTCTTGCAAACCACGGACGGGCAGCCTCTGACGAGCCTTGCCGCAGGCCAAGAGTTCCTTGTGAAGCTGGTTGTCCAGGACCTGCGAACGACTGGCTCAGGAACTGGCGAGGGTGTCTTTACGGCTTACGTCGATCTCAATTATGACGCGAGCAAGGTCGAGCCTGTAGCGACCAATCCAATTACTTACGATCCGCTTTTCCAAAACGGCAAATCGGGGGATCTGACCACGCCTGGCTTGATCAACGAACTCGGTGCGTTCTCTTCGCTGACGGCTGGCCCCGGGCGCGATCCACAGAACTTCATCACAATCCGCATGCGAGCCAAATCGGGCGGTACGGCCAAGTTTACGATGGACGAGGCCGACGAGGGCAATAAAGCCTTTGGCCTGTTCCTCGACTCGGTCAATTCCGGAGTGCCAGCCAACCGAGTGTTGTTTGACACCAAATCGCTAAGCATCTCTTCGAGCTTTTCCGCCGTCGACGATAGCTTTAGCGTCAACGAAGACACTACCAACAACTCGATCGATGTTCTGGCCAACGACACGATCGCCAGTGGTTCGAATACCGTCTTGACCATCGTCTCGGTATCGACACCCGATCAAGGAGGAACGGTTTCGATCGCAAGTGGTGAGAAGCGACTTGTCTATACGCCTGCCCCAAATTTCAACGGGGCGGAGAAGTTCACATATGTCGTACGCGATCAAGCAGGAGTGACGGCAACAGCAACCGTAACGATGAACGTGCAGGCGGTCAACGATAATCCGGTTGCCGTCAACGATGTGTTCGACACCGTCAAATCGAACCAAACTGACGTTTTCTTGAACGTGCTCGGCAACGACACTCTCGGACCAGATACCGCTGAGACATTGACTGTCACGAGTGTCGGGGCTACGAGTCAAGGTGGAACGGTCAAGGTTGCCACTGGTGGCAATGGCGTGCTGTACACCCCCAAGGCTAATTTTGTGGGATCGGAGTCGTTCACGTACACCATCAGCGATGGCAAGGGTGGCACGGCAACGGGGAACGTGACGGTGAATGTCAAGGCTGCGGTTACTCCACCGACGGTTGTGGGCGAATCGTTCACCATTGTCGAGGACAGCGCTGAGACAGAATTCAACGTCCTGGCCAATGACCTTCCGGCCGAGACAGGAAACACACTTTCGATCGCATCGGCTCAAGCTTCCAATGGCACGGTCAATACCAATACGGCCAAGGATCGAATCCTCTACAAGCCGAACGCAAACTTTGTCGGAACCGACCTGATCATCTACACCGTTCGCAGCAGCAATGGCGGAACAGCCCAAGGGACTGCAACGGTGAGTGTCACCTCAGTGAACGATGCACCGACTGCAGTGGCAGACAATTTGACCGTTTCGACGGCTGCGAATCAAAACCTCAACGTGCTGGCAAACGACACCAATGTCGATGCCAACGAAACCCTGACCATCACCGCAGTGACTCAGCCTGAGACGGGCAAAGGGACGGTCACGATTGCGACCGATGGCAAATCTCTTCTTTACACCGCTCCTTCGGCGAGCTTTACCGGTGAAGTCAATTTCACATACACCATCGGTGATGGAAATGGTCTGTCCTCAACAGCGAACGTCAAACTCAACGTAGTCAACTTCACCCCTCGCGATGTCGGGGTCACGACGACCACTGCAGTCCAAGGTGTTAGGATTGAAGCGGTGCAACTCGAAGGGGTTGGAGTCGATAGCAACCCGCAAGTCTTGACATCCATGCAAGAGGGGCAAGTGGTCAAGGTCCCAGATGTCGGACCAGGCACCTACAAGTTCTCTGTTCCGGCCCTACCGTTCTTTAGCGTAGCACAGGCTTCTGCAAACGTCGTCTCTGCTCCCAGCGATGGCGATTCGGTAAGTACGCCGCTGAATGTCGGAACTCGGGATCCCAAGTTTATGGATATCCGTGACTTTACCTCCAAATCGCTTCGCAAGGGAATCACGCTAGCCGTGCAACCCAACCAGCAAGCCCTTTGGCACGACGGGGTCAAGGATTGGCGCAGCTATTCCGACATCCAAGTGACCTTGAACCAAGCGGCGACACAACTGACGATCAACGCCAAGGATCCGACCAACAAAGCGGTAACAACCACGTTGGCCACCACCGATCCGCGGGTCCGTTTGCGAGCCAAGGATGGGGCAAACCACTTGTTCCGTATCCAAGCAGCCCCTAGCGAATTGAACTTCACCCCAGTCGCCACACCAACCAGCACCAACCCAAGCGGTGGCGAGGGAGAAGGGGGCAGTGCCAATCGCATGGCAGCACCGGTGGTGATCGACCGAGCGATCGATGAACTGTCGAGCGAGTTCTAGTCGACGGTTATCACGACTCGAAACCCTAGATCATCGACACGGTTGCCAGGAAAACTGCCGTGTCGCTCGGCCGATCGGCAATCGTAGGCTTGGAAATGAAATCCTCCACCCCGGATGACGCGATCCGTGCCATTAACGATTCCCTGAGGATCGACCGCTTTGCCTTTGGGGTACTCGCCATACCAGTCGTTGCACCATTCCCATACATTTCCATGCATATCGTATAGTCCCCATGCATTGGGCTTTTTCTGAGCGACAGGGTGAGTGCGGCATCGATTCTCTTTTAGAACCTTGAGATAGTCGTCAAGGTTCTCACGAGACGTTTTCCAAATCTCTGCGGTGTTCAGTGGCTTGTCACCACTGTTGTCCCCATACCAAGCAAATTACTGAAGTTCTTTGGCATCTGACTCGAAAGAAAATGGGCCTTTGGTCGAGGCTCGGCATGCGTACTCCCATTCGGCTTCGGTTGGCAAGCGGTAAACACGCTTGTTCTGCTTTTCCTCATTGAGTGCGGTTAGCCTTTTGCAGAATTCAACCGCATCGGTCCAGGAAACTTGATCCACGGGAAAGGAATCTTTTGCCTTTGTATCTTGAGAGTCATCGAGCTTGCTCGGATTTGTGCCCATAACCTTTTTATACTGGCCCTGGGTGACCTCCGTTGCCCCCATGTAAAACGGTTTGGATATCTGAACTTCATGCTGCCTCTCGTCCTCGTGAGCTTGCTCATCATCCGCAGCAGATCCCATCGTGAAACTACCGCTGGGGATCAGAACGAGTTTCATCCCAACGCTGTTGGTGATCTCTTTGGGGGTTTGAGCATACCCAAAAGCCGGGACAAGCATCAGGCACAGTGATCCGATAAGCATTCGCATGGGATTCCTCGTCGAACGAACGTTTTGCTAGTGAGACCGTTAGGGGGTGAGTCAAGCAATTACTTGCCCGATCGGATTCCATTATACTTGGAACTCTGGTTCAAGGGTCTGGCCCCGAATATCAACATGAGTGCTTTGGAGAGCCGATGCATCATCTATCAAAAATCGTTTTTGGTTTGTGGATCCTTTTTGGACTGTCTTGCCAAGCCGACGGGGACTGGAAAGCTGGGGTATCTAGAGTATCGATCACCCCGGAACGTCCAGTTTGGATGGCTGGCTATGCGGCTCGGCAATCTCCATCGACGGGAGTGTTGCACGAGATTTACGCTCGAACGTTGGTCCTGAGTGCACCCAGCGGCAATCGACTGGTGGTGATTGCAATGGATTTGATCGAGATCCCAGATAGCCTTCGCGCGGCGATCCTCGATCGATTGCAGAAAAGTCATGGACTCGAACCCCACGAGATCTTGCTGAACGTTTCCCATACGCATGGAGGACCGATGATATCGGCGCAAACCGTGAGGGACTGGGGAGTCGATGAACTTTGGGCCAAAGTTGCACAGCAGGTTGCCGATGGGATTGTGGACAAGATCGATCAGAGTGTGGGAGAGGCGATCAAGGACCTGAGAGAGGTGTCGGTCGCTTATCATCATGCTCGATGCG
>JBJTAQ010000946.1:0-3140 GCA_046090945.1 Pirellula sp. | reverse complement strand
AGCGCAAGATACCGGCGATCGACGGTTCGGTTGGATTGATCCGCAGGACCGAAACGATGTCCTTGAATGTCACATAGCCAACGATCGATTGAGGATCGCTCTTGTTTCTGGCAACCGGAAACCTGGTGTGCATATCCATGTGAGCGGCGATCAAGCAATCGCTCAGAGAACCATCGAGCGGGAGCATGTGGATTTGCGAAGACGGTAGTGCGATTTCATGCAGACTGCGGCTTGCCAGCCTTGCTGCCCCAAGGATGATGTTCTCCTCTCGCGATCCGATCAGGCTCGATGTCCGAGCCAAACTTGCGATCGCTCGCAACTCTTGTAATTCGATCGCTTCATTTTTCGACTCCTGCGACGACTTGGGACTCCAAAGCCTTTCAGAAAAGTTCATCAGTCCCGATGCGGAGGATTCCAAAAGCCAAACCAAGGGCCAGGCGATGATGGCAAACCATCGCATCCAGGGCGAAAGGGTCAGGCATACCCACTCTTTGTTTCTCAGCGCGAAGAGTTTCGGGACAAGCTCTCCGACGACAATCGTGGCGATAGTCAAGGGTGCAACAAACAACGCGATCGCGATCACGTCCGCCAAATATTCGCTAAGCCCTAATTCTTGCAAGATCGGAGATAGCCATTCGGAGGCTGTCGCACCGCTGGTCGCGCCTGCGATCAGACCGACGACGGTGATGCCAAGCTGGACTACGGCCAAGCTCTTTTCGATCCGGTCCTTCATGAGGATCGCCGCCTGAGCACCAAACCGACCTTGGTCCTTGTGCGCCTGCAAGCGGGCTTTCGTGACGCTCGCCAGAGCGATCTCGTAAGCCGCAAACAGGGCGTTGACCAACACCATCAAGGCGACAACGATCCATTCGATTCCGGCCACGTTCGTCCTAGCTCCTGAGCTTTCGCGATGCGTGCAAGTCCGGGGCGCGCGGATTATTCGTCCGTGACGCAGCCCTCGCTGGCGGTCTTCACATTTTTAATATACTTGTAGAGCGTCCCGCGTGTGGCTTTCAAGGGTGGAGCTGTCCACTTTTCACGACGTTTCGAAAGTTCCGTGTCGCTCACGGCAACTTCGAGTCGATTGTTCTGAGCATCGATGGTGATCTGATCGTTGTCTTGCACCAATCCCAGCGGTCCACCGAGTTGTGCCTCAGGCGTGATATGCCCAACGATGAATCCGTGGGAACCACCCGAGAAGCGTCCATCGGTCAGCAGAGCCACATCGGAGCCAAGACCCGCGCCCATGATGGCAGAGGTTGGGGTGAGCATCTCAGGCATCCCAGGTCCTCCCTTGGGCCCCTCGTAGCGAATGATGATCACATCCCCCTTGCGAATCTTCTTTTGCTCAAGCGCCTCGAGCATCAACTCTTCGGAGTCGAAGCAGCGAGCAGGACCTGAGAAGACCAGCCCTTCCTTTCCGGTGATCTTGGCCACCGCACCTTCGGGTGCAAGATTGCCAAAGAGGATTTGGATGTGACCGGTAGGTTTGATCGGATCCTGAACACTTCGAACAATCGACTGGCCTGCCTTGAGCCCTGGCAACGAAGCGAGGTTCTCTGCAAGGGTCTTGCCCGTCACGGTCATGCAATCCCCTTGAAGCAACCCTTCGGCGAGCAAGTACTTCATAACGGCAGGCGTCCCACCGATCGAATGAAGATCCTCTTGGACGAACTTCCCCGACGGTTTTAGGTCTGCCAAGTAGGGGACTCGGTTGCTGGTATTTTGGAAGTCTTGCAAGCTCAATGGGACGTTGACACTCCTGGCCATTGCCAGCAGGTGAAGCACGGCGTTGGTGCTGCCACCGAGTGCGACGACGACTGTCATCGCATTTTCAAACGCTTCGCGCGTCATGATATCGCGGGGCTTGAGGTCTTTCTCGAGTAGATTCAAAATGGCCAGAGCTGCCCGATCGCATTCGTCTTTTTTAGCGGGATCTTCAGCGGGAATCGAGGCCGAGTAAGGGAGGGCCATCCCGAGAGCTTCGATCGCCGAAGCCATGGTGTTGGCCGTATACATGCCGCCGCAGGCACCGGCACCTGGACAAGAATGCCGAACAATATTCTCGCGCGTTTGATCATCGATTTGGCCAGCGATGTACTGACCATAGCACTGAAACGCAGAAACGATATCCAGTGAATGGCCGTTCCATTTGCCCGCACGAATCGTTCCTCCATAGATCATCAGTGCAGGTCGATTGAGCCTGCCCATGGCGATCAAGCAGCCAGGCATATTCTTGTCGCAACCAGGGATTGCGATCAGACCGTCGTACCACTGGCCACCCATAATGGTCTCGATCGAGTCGGCGATGAGATCTCGCGATTGGAGGGAAAACGACATCCCGTCGGTACCCATGCTGATCCCGTCGCTGACCCCCACGGTATTGAACCGCATGCCGACAAGCCCTTGGGCCTGGACCGATTTCTTGACGACTCCGCCGAGGTCCAGCAAGTGCATGTTGCATGGATTGCCTTCGAACCAAACGCTCGCGATGCCAACCTGGGCCTTGTTCATATCCTCAGGCTTCAATCCAGTCGCGTAGAGCATCGCTTGCGAGGCTCCTTGACTCTTGGGCTGGGTGATACGCGAGGAATACTTGTTGATTTGCGAATTCATCTCTCAGGTGATCGTTAGGGTAGTAAAACTTTGACTCAAGATGACTTAACGGGAATCGCGGTAGCGCTCGAGCGCTCTGCGATTGGAAACAAACACGAGTTGGTCGAGCACATCATCGGTCAATTCAGCCCAAATCCAAGAGGTTATTTCACCGTCGACCAATTCGATCGGTCCTTCTTCGACTTCGACAATGTAAAAAAAATCGAGAACGGGCAAAGTGACCCCGCGATAGACATACGCGTTGGGCTCCGAAGTCAAATACTCGATCGACTTGACCGTCAGCCCGATCTCTTCGAGGACTTCTCGCTTCAAGGCGACTTCCGCCGTTTCGCCGTGATCGACAAAGCCGCCGGGCATACCGAGCATTCCTTTTCCTGGATCGTTGGCTCGACGTAGCAAGAGGACTTGGCCAAGCTCATTGGTGACCACAGCGCCGACAGCCGAGACCGGCCCAAAAAAGGTCGCGTGCGAACAGCTTGCACAGCGAAACGGTCGCAACGGCTCGAACGATTCGCGAGGATGAC
>JBJTAQ010000945.1:0-1279 GCA_046090945.1 Pirellula sp. | reverse complement strand
AGGAACGAATGAAGTGGTTGTTGGATCCAATCTCACAGGATGGGCAGCTGGCAACACGATGTTTCTGACCGATGGCTTCGGAAACTCCGTCGGCTTCCAAGTGGTTGATTCCAATCCACTTGCAAGTCCAAGTGTTCTGGGTGTGGGTAATGTCGCAGTATCGGTAAACCTAGCAACGGTCACACCCAACAGTTTTGCAACGGCACTAGCCAGTGCGATCAACAAGGCGATCAGCGATTCGAAACTCAAGTTGCCGACGGTGAGTGTCGTCAACAATGCACTTACCGTTTCTGCTGACGACGAAGACGGAGTGCAATTCGGAAGTTGGTTCAACGCCAACTCGCTAGCAACCCCAGTCACCCTCACTGCATCGGCAAGTGGGTTTGTCGACGCTTGGATCGATTGGAATCAAGACAATGACTTCGAGGATCCAGGCGAGCGTATCCTCAGCACCCAACCTGTTATCGCTGGTGCAAACACCTTCTACGTCACGACCCCGGCAAGTGCAGCGATCGGATTTACCACTGCCCGTTTCCGCATCAGCAGCACCGGCGGCCTGTTCACCTATGGACTGGGAATCGGGGGCGAAGTCGAAGATCATATGATCGAGGTCCTCGCAGGCTCTCCTCCTGTGGCCAATGCCGATAGCTTTATTGTCGCCGAAGATGATGTCTTGATCGTTCCGGCCGCAGGTGTTCTGACCAACGACACCGATGCGGATGCACAAGCGATCCGCGTCTTTGATTCGGATCTTACGCAGCCCGGCGTACAGCCTGTCCGCGGCCCGCAGCACGGATACTTGACCCTCTCGGCCGATGGATCGTTTGTCTACACGCCAAAACAAGACTTCTTTGGCACCGACACGTTTATCTACCTCGCTACTGATCCACGCATGACCAGCAATGTGGCCGCGACAGTGACGATCACGGTGACTCCAGTTAACGATGCACCGGTCGCTGTCGATGATGTAGAAACGATCAACGAAGATCAAACGATCACTTGGGATGGTTCACGATTTACCGCCAACGATCGAACACAACCCGATCGCCCAACGGGTACCGATGGCGATATCTACGATACAAACGAATCGGGTCAAATCCTGCGTGTCGTCGATGCGGAATTGGTGGTCGATCGCGGTCTGGGCGAAACCCTCACGCTGATCAACAACCGTATCACCTATACTCCGCCGACCGATTACAACAATCTGATCAATGGTCCAGTATTGGTGCGAATCCTGATCGAAGACTCTGGAGTCGCTGGGGGCGATGAGCTACCCAAG
>JBJTAQ010000944.1:0-5095 GCA_046090945.1 Pirellula sp. | reverse complement strand
ACACCGATGTGGCCCAAGCAATCGGCCCGATTGCTAGTGACCTCCAAGTCGATTACCGGAACCCCCTCGACCCACTCGGTGCTCTCGTGATTCAATCCGGACATCGCCCAACGATCGACGACTTGGTCCATCGAACCATCGAGTTTGACGTAATCCGACAGCCATTCCCATGAAATCAACATCTGGACAACCCGCTAAACGATCAGGTGGCAAACTGGCGCAAGAAACGAACGTCGCTACGGTAAAGATCCCGAATGTCCGTGATTCCAAACCGCCGCATGCACAGCCGCTCGACACCCAGGCCGAAAGCAAAACCCGACCAAGCTTCCGGATCGATGCCGACAGATTGGAAAACATTTGGGTCGACCATGCCAGCGCCTCCGAACTCAATCCACTGACCGTTCCACCAATAATCGACCTCGACGCTCGGCTCGGTAAACGGGAAAAACGATGGACGAAATCGGATGCTGACATCCCCACCGAGATAGCTTGTGGCAAATAATCGCAAAACACTCTTCAGCTGCGCCATCGTCACGTTGCGGTCGACCCACAGACCCTCCATCTGATGGAACATCGGAAAATGGGTCGCGTCGGGAGCATCAGGTCGATAGACCCGGCCTAGAGAGATGATCCGCAGCGGCAGCGGTTGCTTTTCCATGACCCGGATCTGAACGGTGCTGGTCTGACTGCGCAGCAATCGAGCGGCCGTGGATTTGCCCGTCGACAGATAGAAGTTGTCCAAGGGATCTCGCGCCGGATGGTCCTCTGGGATGTTCAAGGCGACGAAATTGTGCCACTGGTCTTCAATCTCGGGGCCCTCGGTGACATTGAATCCCAATCGGCCCATGATCTCTTTGAGATGCTCGAGCGTTTGAGTGATCGGATGGATCGTGCCGAGTCTAGGACGAAGCCCCGGGAGGGTCGGGTCGAAGACCGGGCCAATCGACTTGGCCTGGGACGAACCACCGAGCCGTGAAGCGGCATGGGCAAGGGCCTCTTCAATCCCGTCGCGGACTTCATTGAATCGCTTGCCTGCGGCAGGCTTGTCTGCCACGGCTATCGAGCCGAGCATCTTTTGAACGGATTTGAGGGCACCGTTTTTTGCACCGGTGTACTTGACCCGAACCTCTTCGAGCAACTCAGGGCTGTCGACATTCAATAAGCATGCTCGAGCTTCGTCGAGCATGCTATCCAATGCGGAAAGAAACTCATCCAGCGCCATAGAGTCCGCCGGTATTCTCTAAGCTGACTTTTTCGACAATGCCTCTTTGACGACATTCACGACGACCTCGAAACCAGCGGGGTCGTGAATGGCCATCTCCGAAAGCTGCTTGCGGTCGAGTTCGATATTTGCAAGAGTCAGCCCGTCGATGAATTGGCTATATCGCAATCCATGCAGTCGAGCAGCGGCATTCAATCGAATGATCCACAGGCGACGGAAGTCTCGACGACGACGTCGGCGGTCGCGGTAAGCGAACCTGCCTGCACGAACTAAATTTTCTTTGGCAGTACGATACAGACGACGGCGACCGCCAACATAACCCTCGGCACGCTGAAACATGCGCCGCTTGGCCTGCCGACGTGCGGAACCTTTACGTGTTCTCATCGGAAATGGTATCCAATCAATTGGAGCGACTCAGGTCGCCACACGGACTTCTAGATCACTACTTGTAAGCGATCTCCCGCCGGCCTAGACGGGGATGTGTGCGGCAGTTACTACCCAGACGCTTGGTTCAAAAAAGGCCGTTAGTAACTGTTGCCCCGGAGTGCATCGACAATGGCACGGGTCAAGTTAGGCTCAAGCACCCGCGTGCCCCGCAACTGACGAATCTTCTTGGCCGGCTTGCTAATGGCCAAGTGGCTCGTTCCACACTTGCGATGCTTCACCTTGCCCGTGGCGGTCAAGCGGAAGCGTTTTTTGTTCGATTTGTGGGTTTTTTGTTTGGTCATGGCAATACGAAACCTTTGTCGAATGGCATTTATGACAGGGGCAAGAGTTTAGCCTGAACTCAAGGAACCTCCAAGGGGAAAAAGCTGCTTTCCGATTCGATACACACCCTTGGGGTTTGGCCAGTTCCGTTAGATTTCAGGGTTAGGGCGTCTCAGAACGCCATCTGCTATTCAGGCTGCACTCTGAAATTCGGCCTCTTTTCCCTGTTCGGATTCCCCGTGCTTGGAATCGAATCGGCGACGTACCCGATGCCTAAAAATCAGAAAAAATCGGGACAACCAAGAGTGCCGCGTCGATTTCGGATCGAACACACAGCCCAACGGACCAGCCAGAATCGCAGGCAAAAGAACCAATTCGGCGATCACACCGGCAATCAGAATGGTGAGCATCAGCCATCCGAATCGCTGAGTCGGAGTGAACGTACTAAAGGCAAAAACCGACAATCCCAAGCCGCTGATACATGCAGCCTGCAAGGTTGGTGTACCGCACTGGCGGTAGGAGGCGATAATGGCGGCCTTGCGGTCTCGGAGCTGTAGGACATTGCCCCGGAACCAAGACAAAAAGTGAATGGTGTCGTCGACAGCAACACCCAAGGCAATGCTGGCTGTCATCATCGAACCGATGTCGATCGCAATCCCCAACCATCCCATCAAGCCAAAGATAAAGATCACCGGCACGATGTTCGGGATCATCGCAACCAATCCCGCCCTGAAGCTTCGAGAGACAAAAATCATCAACGGCGTAATGGTCAAGAACGACCACAGCGTACTTTCCATCAAGCTCCTAAGGAGGGCTCGCTGAGCTTTGTAAACAATCGGAACAACCCCGGTGAAAACCGACGAAACCCATTGCTTGGGCTGAAGAGGATCGGAACTCTCCAGGTCGATAATCTTGCTCAGGGCTGTTTCGAGCGTTCGGACCTCGTTATTCGAAAAAGCCCCAGCCAATACGATCGCATCGTAGTCCTCTAATTCCTGAAGCTGAACCAATGGCATGGACTTGGAGTCGATGCTCGCACGCGCGACTTTAATGCGAGCGTTTTTAAGCAAGTTCGATATTTCATCTGCCCTGGCCTTACCGGCTGAGTAAGCTTGCCCGCTTTGACCATCGAGCACTTCAGGATCCCAGAGGATCACTTTCTTACCCACGAACTTGGTGTCCTGACTCCAATGGGCCAACCGTCTAAGGATCTGAACCCGGTCGCCTTGGGCTTGCAACACCGGTTCTACGACATCGTGAAGCTCATGCACGAATTGCCCATAGTCCAAACCTTCAAAGGCTGCCACTCTCAAGGAAATCCGCCATAGTTCGTTGCCGGTCTCAGAATCGACCCGCAGGAATCCCGATCGCATAAAGTCGTCTCGCTTGGATTCCAACGTGGAGTTGTAGACGCTCCGCTCGATCATTTTCTTGGTGCTCGATCCGTTGGTCGGTAGCGACGGAGCGAAGGTTGCGGCAGAAAGGCTACGGCCGACCCATCCGAGCGATTCCTCACCGAAGCGTTTTTGAATCGCTTCCTGGACTCTTAAAGTGGTCTCCATTCGCTCCAAGAAACTCAGCTTGCCGATCTCTTCCGGACTGATTTCGTCCGGATTCTGACCGTTGGCAGCCTGCGAGTTCGCTCCCAAACTCGCTTTGTCGAACTCTAAGACGATCTCCATCGGGACCAGTTTTCCAAGGTTCGTTTCGAGCCAACGATAATCCTGAAGGATCCTCGCACGCGAATCGAACAGTTCGAGCAGGTCAATACTGGTTCGGATTCGGAACAAACCCAGCCCGACCGCCCCGCAGAACACGAAACTTGCAATCGCAACTCCCACGTGATTCCGAACAATAAAGCCGGAAAATGCCCCCCAAAACCGCTCGCTGAAGGTCTCTTGGGCCACTGCGGTGTTCTTGAGTAGACCTTGCGGCGCAAGCTTGGCCTGCAAATCTTCAGGCGACAACTCCCAGCGGCGAGCGTATCGGATCAGGTGCAGCGTCGCTGGAAGCAGGAGAAACAACACGACGTTGAGAATCATCACGCCCGATGCCGAATAAAGCCCAAACTTACGGATCGGAACCAATTCGCTTGAGCACAGGGACAAAAGCCCAAAGGCTGTCGTCAAAGAACACAATACAGCGGGTTTCAATGCATGGATTACCGCCCGTTCGGTCGCCCCCTTGAGCCCACCATCTTGAACTGCGTCCCGATAATAATTGATAAAGTGAACCGCGCCGGAGATCGCTAAAACATAAACCAAAGAAGGCATCGACAAGACGATCGCGTCGACCGTTTCACCCGTCGCCCAAATCACTGCCAAGGCTGCTGCTGCACTGGTGACCGAACACAAGAAGACAATCCACGTCAAAAGGAGACTTCGGAGCGACCACCACGCCAAGAACAACCCGAGGATTCCTGAGAAACCAGCCAGACGCACCAGCGTCCGCTCCCCCTCCTCATCGATCGAAATGTTGTCGACCGGCGGACCACCCATATGCAGTTCCGCATCCGAAACCCCAGCACGCTCGATCAAACGACGCAAAACCCCAGGCGGTACGTTAGGCCGGAAGATCCTTTTTTGACCATGCCCCAGCACCGGCTTGAGCTTGCCCGATGTGCTCGGATCCAACGACACAATGACGCACGTTTGCCGACCGTCTGGCCCAAGAACCGCTCCCTTGAGCCGCTCGACCGCCTCCTCGTGAGTCAACGCATGCTGGCCTGTCGTCAACTGATCCAAAAAGGTACGGCCCGATTGGGCTGACTTGAAATACTTCTTCGCCTCGATCGCATCGGTGTCGGTCGGGTCTGCATGCTCGGGGCTCACTAAGCCGATCAACTGAGCAATTCGCGGGTCATCCTGGGCAGGATCCGATGGGTCCGAGCCTATCTTGCACCCATCCCAACTAACAATGACGAACTGATCCGATGGAAAGTTCTTGCGAAAGCGAGCCAACTCGCCAGTCTCGCGATAGGTCTTGGGCAACCAGTCTTCGACCTTGTTGACATTGCTCTGGACCGCTTGACCGGCACCGTAATAAGCAAAAGGAACACACGCCAAGCTCAATAAAAGTACGAGCCATCCCCATCGGTCGTAGAACGTTTTGACACTGCTCGAGGAGTTCTGCACTTCGTCGCCTAGTTCGGTTGCCTAGTTCGGT
>JBJTAQ010000943.1:0-3305 GCA_046090945.1 Pirellula sp. | reverse complement strand
TATCACGGTCTATGCCCTGTCGAAAAAGCTCGATGTATCGGCGAAAGAGATCGATCGCAAACGATTGCTCGAAGCGATCAAGGATTGCACACTCGCACAGGGAACGCTCGATTATCAGTACGAGAGGCCCAAGCAGTAGCTTGATCACGCGAGGCCCAGGCTACCGGTGTTGACAGAGGACCCAAGTAACGCTGCGTGCAAGGAGCGTTCACGTTGGCGGGGCTGACCATCTAGTGCCCAACTCTCGGCTTCGTAGGTTAACTGATGCAGGGAAATCTCGACCCATTGCCGATGCTCTTCGATTCCGGCCTCATCCAGTTTGCGAGGGATCGACATTCGAGCCCCGAGAATCAGTCGGCCTCGGGTGCCCGGTCTTGGTATTGCAAAGCGATCCCAGGTCGGGGTTCGGTAGGGGCGATGGTATCCGATCCCCACCGGAATGATCGGGACCTGAAGCAATGAGCTAAGTTGAATGCAACCGGGTGCCAACACTCTGCGGGGGCCTTTGGGACCATCGGGCGTAACGACTAAACTGCTGCTCTGATGTTCCTTGCGGTATTGAAGGATCGCCTTGAGGCCACCTTTGGTCGACGAACCACGGACGGTATGGTATCCAAAATCTTGGGCCATCCATCCAAGCCAGTTCGCGTCCCGGTGTTGGCTCACTAGTAGCGTCATCCCGCAACGGCTGCGGGTTACAAAAGGCAACAGAATATTCTCGTGCCAGAAGATATAAATGGCTGGAGTTGTAAACAACTCGGTGGTCACATCCGTATCATCTTCGTAATCGGAAAGCCTCGCATCGAGCGTCCTGACTAAACCTCGAATGAAGTTTCCGAGAAGAAAGGCGGCCGGCCTGAGGATCTTCTGAGTCACGGCTATCTACTATCTACTTATCTACTCGAAATCGATTTTGACAGTTCCCTGAAACACCTCAACCGCAGGTCCAGTCATGAAAACATGGTTGGATGACTCATCCCAACGCAGGGTCAAATCCCCTCCGGTAAGGTGATTGAGAATCGTGCGATCGGTCCGCTCGGTCAGCACCCCGGCGACACAAACGGCGCTTGCGCCGGTTCCACATGCCCAGGTTTCTCCGGAACCCCGTTCCCAAGTTCGCTGGCGAACCTCGCCGGGAGCTAGGACCTCAACGAACTCGACATTGGTTCTTTTCGGAAACCGATCGTCTTTTTCGATCAAAGGCCCAACCCCCAAAACCAATTCGTCGGTCAACTCAGGGACGAAAATCACGCAGTGCGGATTGCCCATCGAGACACAAGTGCCGAACAGAGTGTGCCCGCGGTAGTCGAGCCTATGATTGATCACCGGCTGGGCAGGACTTTCAAGAGTTGTTGGTATTTGACTAGCAAGCAACCTGGGCTCTCCCATATCCACAGTGACTTGGTCGACCAATCCACTGTCCTGGTGGGTTTTCAAGTCCAGAGCTAGAACGCCAGCGCCTGTTTCGATCGCGAGTTTCGCTTTTCGAGCAATACCTGAATCATGAACGAATTTTGCCACGCATCGAATTCCGTTTCCACACATCTCCGATTCACTCCCGTCGGAATTGAACATCCGCATACGAGCATCGGCGACTTGGGAGGGCACAATCAGGATGACCCCATCTCCTCCAATCCCGAATCGGCGGTGGGAAAGTTCAACGGCCAGCCGTTCAAGGTCCTTGGGTAGGGTCTGCGAAAAGCCTTCGATGTAGACATAATCATTCCCTGCGCCGTGCATCTTGGTGAATGCGACTTGCCTCACGATAGATCCTTTGTTTTTCTGGTTCCCGATTGCTGTTGCTGATCGATGGAGTCAGCTCGCCGGTCGGTATTATGATAAGATCGCGTCGAGATTCCTAGACGAGTGCACGGTCAATAAAAGGGTTCTTCAGGAATCTTTGAAGATGCAAATCCCTACCAGGCGATTCAATGGAACTTGGGTCGCTGTGGTTTTAAACCAGACGCGATTCAATCGAAAAGGGAACAAAAAAACACCGCAGTGTGAACCGCGGCGTTTCAAAGGGGGTTGGGTGATCGAGTTGTGAGAACCTAGCCTACGACTTCCTTGATCTTCTGCAGGAAGTGATCGCCACCATCCTTGCTAAGTTCCTTGGCGTGCTTTTCAGCTTTCTTAACGTCGGTGTACTCGAATACAGCTACACGCTTGAGGTGCTGATTGAACACTCCCCAGTAAAGCTTGACCCTAGGCTCGGCAGCAGCCTTTCTGGTCCTCTTGGGCTTGGTCTCTACGGCAACTTCCGTGGAATCTGTTGCGGCTTCCGTGGCCTTCTTCGACTTCTTTGAGTTTGTAGCACTGGGCATACTGAGAGGCTCCGTAAATATGTGATGAAGAAAGCGAGAAAAACGACGCCATCGACGGGGAGATCCTCCTCGAACATTGGCTCTCTGCATTATACCGCCTCGATGCCCTCTCCGATACGGTTTATTTGAAACTTGTTAAGAGATTATCTGCAGGAAAGCTAGCAAAACCCAGGGTTTATGGATCACTCGGGTCTGGTCGAAGCTCCAGCAAGCGCCGCGGCAACTGCATCGAAGTTGTGTTTCATCATGCCCAGATAGGTATCTGCCAGGGAGCCGGCAGGCCCGAGTGCGTCCGAATAAAGTTCCTTTCCAACCCGAAGCTCCACGCCCCGGCTGGCAGCACCTTCGATCACCGCATCGATGAGCTTACCAGCAACACTAGACTCTTTAAACACGGCAGGCACTCCGTTTTGCTGGACCAATTCGATCAACTCTGGGATTCTTCGTAAACTCGCCTCGGAGGCCGTCGAAATGCCTTGTACACCCTCAACTCTGAGACCATAGCGTCTTCCAAAGTACTGGAATGCGTCGTGAGACGAGATTAGGATCCGTTGACGCTCAGGAATGCTTTCTATAATCGACATCCCATAAGCATCGAGCTTTTCAAGTTGATCGGCCAGTTTCAGCGCGGCCGCCGAAAAGCGATCCTGGAATTGAGGCAGAAATTCGCCCAGCGCCTTCTGGATCTTGGGTATCGTCATGCTCCAAAGCGAGACGTCCATCCAAACATGGGGATCTACGGCATCGGTGCCCGGTTCGCCTACCAATTGGTCGACGGGGATCGCGTCGGCTAAAGCCAAATGAACGCGTTCGGATCTGCTTGGGGTGCTAAGCACATCTGCCATGCGCCCTTCGAGCTTCAATCCGTTGTAGAAGACAAGCTTTGCATGAACGATTGCGACGACATCATCACGAATGGGTTTATAGAGATGCGGATCGACTCCTGCGGGGATCAACTGGGTCAAACGAACCGCATCGCCT
>JBJTAQ010000942.1:0-9914 GCA_046090945.1 Pirellula sp. | reverse complement strand
GATCAGTCCGATCATCGATCGTCTGCCAACTGCCATGGACCCAGCTAGACCAGTGCATCGAGCCGTCAGGCTCGATACGCAATCGAATCGCATGGTCGCGGGCTGTATGCAGTACACGTTGACCGCTTGGCGAGTAGACCTCGAAGACTCTTGGATCGAGCGATCGATGCGAGCCGCTGATGACGATGGTCGAGGGTTGGCACCAGGCGATCAGGCCACCTTGTTCGGTTGTCAGCGAGCCGTGATGCGGTGCCATGAGGACATCGACCCTGAGAGACTGACCGGCTGTGAGAATCTCCGTACCGGGAGTTTCTAGATCCCCTGGCAAGAGTATTCTCCGTCGGGCGAATTCGACGACCAAGCACAAGCTTGTTGCATTGTCACTCATTCTTTTTGAAGCGAGTGATCTGGTTGAGCTGCTGGCCAGTTGAATCGGTTGGCTACTCGGATTCCTGTTCGGAAAGAGAGCCGCGATCGAATAGTCGCTAGTGCCTTGGAGCTCTGAACCCGAGTGCCAATACTCGATCGGTATTTTTCGAAACTCAATTCGATCGATTAGAGCTCGAAGGCTTGGACTGGTATTCTCTGCGACTTGGCGGGTGGTGATGAACCTATCGACTCGGAATCGTTCGAGCAGCGACTCCATCGCATTGTAGTGATCCGAGTCGGCATGCGAGAGCATCAGCCCATCGATGCGGGCGATCCCGATCGACCAAAGGGCCTGCGCGATGGGTTGATAACTGCGCTGATGATCACCGAGTCGGCCAGCATCGTAGAGCCAATTGCGTCCATCAGGTGATTGTACAAGCACGCAGGTACCGTGTCCGACGTCGAGAAATGTGATTTCTAAAGAAGCCTGCTTGCTCAAGAGATTCCATCTCTGGATCGCTTCGCGTCCTCCAATCCAAAGTGGTCCCAGAGCGAACCAGCAACCTAGTCCCAAGAGCAGCGATCTGCGGGCTCCGGACCGTCGGGTACCGAGCCACACGGTGATAGCCAAAGCCATGATGTAAAAGCCCACTAACCACCAGTCAGGTGGCGCAGTCGCCCAAAAGTGGCCGTAGGGAATTCGATCTGCAATGGCCACTACGTTCCGGAGAATCCAAAGCGAGATGCCGCAACAGGTTCCAAAAATCCAAGCCAGAGGTGGGAGCCAGAAAAAGAGCACCAATCCCAACCCAGCCAGAAGCGCGATGAGCATCGGCAACCAAAGGAGCAGATTCAAAACGACTGAAATCGGACTGATGATATGAAATGAATACCACACCAACGGCGCACTGATAAAGCTAACCCAAAAACTGCTCCGCATCGATTCCCAACAGACCGATCGCAAACCCCGAAGCGACTTACTCAGCCAGTTTTCCTTGGATTCGATCAGTCGCTCGATCGGCACAGAACGATGGTGAAAAATAGGAAAGGTCAGTATCAATACAGCAACAGTCAGAAACGACAATTGAGTGCCGACCTCAAAGGCTACCGAGGTTCGCTGCAGAAGAATAACCAATGCTGCGAAGGCGAGAATATTCAAACTGCTTGAGGCCCAGCCAAGGAAGCGAGCAAGGCAGGCGGCCCCAAGCATGATCGTTGCACGTGCGACCGGAGGATTCGCTCCACACAAGATCGCATAGAGCGTACAGACACAGACTGTTCCCAACAGAACAATTCCTTTGGGCAATCGCAGCATCCAGCCCGCTATCAGAAGCGTTAAAGCGACCATCTCGATATGCATGCCTGAGATCGATAGCATATGGATCGTGCCGGTTGCGAGCATCTGCTCCTGAAACTGCCAATCGGCTTGCTCGCGCTGGCCCAAAACCAAAGCGGCCGTCAATGGAGCTTGCCCCAGTCGCACATACTTCTCGATCGCAAGCAGCGCATGATGTGTCCAGATAGCAAGCCAGCGGTCCAGTCGCCAACTGGATCCAGGACTTATCAAGGCGATCGAATCGGTCGAATCGGATTTGATCTGAGCCGCAAGCCCGAGTTCCGCATAACGATTCCTTAGGTCGAACTGGCCAGGATTGCTCGGTTCTGGTGGCCGTCGCCATTGCCCATAAATCTTGACGCGATCTCCTGGAAACAGACCCGACAACCTTCCCTCAATCACCACCGATGCGAGCAGAGCAAGGTCCTGCCAGGCATCGTTTTTCTGAATCTTCGAAACCTCGATGCTGGTCAAGGTTTGCCAATCATCGATCTGCGAATCCTCGCTACCGGGTCGCTGCTGGATCGATGCCCGCCGATACCTCAGCGTCTGCCGAACGACTCCTTGGACGACGATCGGCTTCCAGGCTTGAATAGACCCCGAATCCGTTGTGTCTCGCACGTTGGCTTGATTCCAAGCTTGCAATTGCTCTCGGACTCGAGTGATTTGATGGTCGTGAATGATGCCGTATGCGAGAGCGATCAGACACATCCACATCAAGCTCATAGGCATCGCAGGATTGCATGCGGTTGGACTATAGAGCCGAGTCCACCAAAATAGCGACCAACCTAAAACCAGCAGACACAAGGAAGCAGTGGTCCCTATCATCTGGGTCAGATGGATCATACCCAGTGCCAAGAATAGCAGGATCAGCATAGGGTGATAAGCAAGCCCCGAGAGCAAACGCACTCGGAGTCTTTCCAGGAGGTTATCCCTTACAAGGGAGTTTTTGTATCCTGAAGTTGGATTGCCGGGGTTCGTACATCCCTGCTCCATACATCCCTGCCTAATAATATGACTTGGCTAACTGATTCCTTCACGCTTGGGCTTAAAGGTTGGATGCGCGATCGATTCAGTTTCGTTTGGAGCATAGATCGTGCGACCGCCGTCGACAGGCAAGCAGATACCGGTGATGAACGATTGGGTTGCCAAAAAATAGGCGGCCTGGGCAACATCCTCAGGCCTACCATGCCGTTTGATCAAACTGGCTCGCAGAATACTCTCGGCTCGCTCTGCCGAGACGCTCGAATCAAGCATCACTGGTCCTGGGAGTATCCCGTTGACGTGGATGTTCGGATTCCGGGTTGCAAGCTCGACGGCCATGGACCGAACCAGCGTTTCGATGGCCCCTTTGCCGGCGAAATAAGCCGAGAAGTCTCGATAGGGGCGATGCACGGCCCAGTCTCCGATCAGAACAATCCGTCCTCCACTAGGCTGCGCGACCATGGCCAAGCCTGCCGCTTTGGCTACGTTGTACGTTCCGAGCGTGTTGATCTCGAATTGCCGGCGAACATCCACTTCGCTGGTTTCTTCCAAGGACTTCCAATCCCATACCGCAGCGCAGTGGACGACCGCATCGATGCGGCCGAAGGTTGCCTGGATCAACGAGATGGCCTGCTCCATGGCTTGGTAGGTCTGGATCTCTCCGGTCGTCGAGAGGCACTGGACACCTAGACTATCAAATTCTTGCGCGGCGGATTCGAGCTCCTCGAGGCTGGATTTGGCGTGCAGGGCGATCCGGTAGCCCGCTCGCGCGAAGTGTTCTGCGACGACCCTTCCGACCCTTTTGGCACCGCTTCCGGTAACCCAGACGACCGGTCCTGCAGAGTCCACCGAGGACCGTTCTGCAGGGGCGGATTTGCCAGATGACTGGGAATTCGGGCGGGGTTTTGCCATTTTTCTTTTCCGTGGCTCTGGTTTGGGTGCTCGACTTGACCAGTATATCCTCCGTTGGGAAATACGCCCGAAAATGGTTCAACTCTTTGACCGATTTTCGACTAATGAAGACGATCCAGGGGGCCTAGGTGGCTGAGGATTCCTTGCAAAACCTCCCCTTTTCGTTACGATACAGTGACACCACACGCAAGGAATATCGCAAATCTTCTGGGCCCTTTTCTGACTCTCAACCCATCGAATTCTTATGGCCCGTGGAAGATCCAAAATCAGCACAGGTAGTTCGGTAGAAGCCAGTAACTTTCCGATTCTCCTGACGCTCGACGACTTGGACCCAAAGGCTGCCAAGGAGAATTCGACCAAGTCCAAAACCAGTTCCCCTTGGGCAAGCATTCGGCTCGCGATCTTGGTTGCGATTCTTATACCGCTTGCGATCTTCGGTTACTACCGAAACCGCTACACAACGTCGATGCAAAAGATCAGCAAATCCCTCTCGATGTGGGACGATCAAGTCGCGTTGCGGGAGATCAAGAACCTCGAGAAGCAAAATGGGCTTACAGGTGAATCTGCCTTTTTGCGAGCCCGTGCTTATCGACACATCGGGGACGATGTGGCCTTTAGTCAGTTTTCCGGGATTGCCAAGCAACTGGACTATCCCGAGGAAAAGATCTCGACCGAAAGACTCCTGCGGGAGATCCAGGTCGGTGCGGTGCCGAATATGGATACGGCGGTGGCCCAAGTCATGGCGACCGCCGACCCGGATCTTACCGAGATCGGGCCTGCGATCGTCTATGGCCGACTCGGCAAATTGGAGTTCGACAAGGCGGAAGCTTTCTTAAAGTTTTGGTCTGACAACGATCCCAATACACCTTGGATCGATTTCTTCCGTGGGATGCTGTTGCTCTCGGGCCGCGATGCCGAAAAAGCGACCGAAATGCTCGAGCGGTGTGCGCAGGCCTACCCTGAGTTCGTCCCAGCTTATCGGCAACTAGCCTCGGCTTACTTGCAATCTCGCGACTCGGAGCGGGCCGTGCTTGCCCTGGAACGCTACCTTCAGAGCAACCGCAAAGATCTCGATGCGATCGGTGTACTAGGTACCGCACTTTTCAACTTGGACCGTGTCGATCAGGTGATCGAACGATTCGAACCGCTGATCGAATCGGGCAAGGCGACGATTGATATGCGGATCCTACTGGCCAGGATCTACAGTGCCAAGAACGAACACAACAAGGTCGTCGATGTACTTAGCTCCGTGGCAGCTTTGTGGCCCGAGGATGTACGCATCGCAAACTTACTGAGCCAAGCTCATGAGGCACTCGGAAACGATGCCGAGTCGGATAGGTTTGCCAAGGCCGCCGAAGCTGGTCAGGCAGATGTTCAATCGATCGACGGTCGTCTTGCGAGACTTCTTTCGGGTACCGATCGGCAGGCTCAGCAGCATTATGAACTTGGGCATATCCTGTTGCACAAGCAATCCCGGGAGGATGGGCTGTATTGGTTGAACTCGGCTCTTGCGATCGATGAGACATTTTTGCCAGCTCACGAAGACATGGTGATCTACTTCACCCGAATCAACAAGCCAGACCTAGCGGCTCGACATCAGCGATACATCAATCTGCGTCGCGGAGTGCAATGATCGATGAGATGCCAACCCCATCTCTCCACGATGCTTGGGCTGGCTCTGTGCTCAGTTCTACTACATGGCCTGGCCTGTAAACCCACAAGCGCTCCACCGGAGTTCCTCAAGAAATCCCCGGCCAGTAGTCCAACGAGCCAGACGAGCCCCACGAAAATCGATGTCCGTTGGGTTCAAGGCGCAATTCCCGAAGCGATTGTTCGGACAGGAAGCGAACAGGGCAATCTGTTTTTACCGGAGACCACTGGCGGTGGAATTGCAGCATTTGACTTCGACCGCGATGGAAACACGGATATCGCTTGTGCGGGGGGTGGCTATGCAGACTTGTCCAATCGCGTCCTGATCGGACACAGCGGCACACTGCATCGTGGGCTGGACCAAACTCGCTTCGAGCATGTCTCTTCGAGTGCCCGGTTTGATCTTTCGCATCGCTACAACGCAGGGGTTAGCGTCGCCGATTATGATGGAGATGGCTTTTCGGACCTCTTTGTCACCGGATACTCCGTTGGACAATTGCTTCGCAATCAGGGTGATGGGACATTTGAAACCATCGATGGGAGTCTCATTGGGCTCGATGATAGGAATTGGGGTGCCTCGGCCGCCTTCTTGGATGCGGACTGCGATGGGCTGGCTGATCTGTACGTCGCCAACTATGCCAATTGGAGTTTTGAAAACAATCCGATCTGCGGTGTTGATGCTCGTTTTGGAAAACAGGACAAGAGCACCGATTATTGTGGACCTCGGGAGTTCCAGGGGCTCCCTGATGTTCTTTACAAAAATAATGGCGACGGAACCTTTCTGAACCTCACCGCATCGGCTGGAATCGATGACAACCTCCGTGGACTCGGAGTGCTTGCCGCCGACTTGGATTACGATGGAGATGTGGACCTGTACATCGCGAATGATGTCGACCCGAACCTGCTGTATCGAAACGAGGGTGGCTTTAAGTTCACCGAAGTCGCACGGCGCAGCGGCGTAGCAACCAACGACAGTGGCACTCCGGAGGGAAGCATGGGGATCGCTCTGGGAGACTACAACCTCGATGGATTCGAAGATCTTTGGGTGACCAACTACCAGAACGAACTCAATGCTCTGTATCGCAACAACGGCAAACTCCAGTTCAATTACGCTTCGATCAACTCGAGGATCGCAACGACCGACGAAGCTACCGTCGGGTGGGGGACTGCATTTGCGGATATGGACTGCGATGGCGATGAAGACCTCGTCGTGGTCAACGGACATATCGAGCTCAAGCCCTTAGGTTCGACCTGCGAACAGCGCCCTCAAATCCTTGAAAACATTTCTGGAAAAACGTTCCAGCTTGTGGGTCGCAAAGGTTCCTTTCTGGACACGCCGCAATCCTCCAGAGGTTTGGCGTTAGCGGATTTCAATCGAGACGGGAAAATCGATTTTGTGACCAGTCGCATCAACGCCGATGCAGCAGTTGTTTTGAATCAAACACTCGGCGGAAAATCGCTCTCTATTCGTTTGGTCGGAACGGCAAGCAACCGGGATGCAGTCGGAGCCCATGTCCGATTGCAAATCGGCTCGTTTCGATCGATTCGACAACGCTCAGGCGGAGGATCCTACGCATCCTCTCATGACACACTCGTCCATTTTGGTATCCCTGAGAACATCGATGGACCAGCAGTCGTTGAGGTACAATGGCCAAGTGGCAAAAGCGAACGTTGGACTTTGGATAGCTCGGATCAAGAATGGTTGCTGGTGGAGGGACAATCACCCAAGTGAATCAACACAGTACAAACGATCACGGGACTAGCGATGCATCGAGCGCTTTATGGCTCACGCAATTGCGTTGGATCGCAATCGCTGGCCAACTGATCGTGATCGGTTTTGTGAAATTGGTCTTGGGTATCGAGCTTGCGCTACCCCAGTTGCTGAGTTTGGTCCTGTTGATGATCGCAAGCAACGTCGGGCTTTGGATATTTGCGAAACATCTATCGAATCACAATGACTTAGGGAACATCCCTCTCGACCGGATTCTCGGAAGTGTGCTTCTATTCGATGTGGCTATTCTGACCGGGCTTCTTTATTTTTCGGGTGGTGCGGCCAATCCGTTCATTCTCTTCTACGTCGCAAACATTGCCGTGGCGGGGGTGGTTCTTTCGCGATTCTGGGCGATCTTGATCTCGGCAGCATCGGTATTAGGTTGTTATTACCTACTTTGTCTAGCGGTACCGGTCGGTGTTTTCTCAGGCTCCCCGTTCGAGCACAGTGCCAGCTGGGGCGTTACCAAATGGGCCTTTTGGATTTCGTTTGCAACATGCTCTTCGGTGCTGACCTACTTCGTCTCGCAACTTGCCCTAGAAGTCCGACTTCGAGATCGTCGCCTTGCGATCGCCGAGAAGGACAAAGAGCGAGCTCAGCGACTCGAAGCCTTAGCGACCCTAGCCGCCGGCGCAGGTCACGAATTGGCTTCTCCCCTTTCGACCATCGCTGTGATTGCCGGCGAGTTATCCCGGACGCTTGATAAGCCCGAGATACCTGACAAGGTCAAGCGAGACTTTGGCTTGATCCGCGAGGAGCTAGCTCGCTGCAAGGACATCCTGCATCGGATGAAAAGCGGGGCGGGCGAAGCTGCTGCCGAGAGACTCCATCCGGTGGCACTTCGCGAAATCATTCAGGAAACGATCGATGCGATGAGAGAACCTCATCGCGTCGAATTGCATATGGAAAAAGCAGTTGGGGACTTCAAAGCAATGCTCCCAAAACAAGCATTATCGCAAGCGATTCGCAATCTGCTCCAAAATGGACTCGATGCCTCTGAACCGCAGCAGAAAGTCACCTTGTCGTCGAACATTCATATGTCCAAACAGGATCAACGGAGCTGGGAACTGGAGATTGAGGACTCCGGTAGTGGGCTCAGCGACGACGTCCTACGACGAATCGGAGAGCCTTTTTTCACGACCAAGGAGGTCGGCAAAGGAATGGGAATGGGTGTGTTCTTAACAAGAAACGTCATCCAAGGCCTCGGGGGTTCGATCCAATTCTCAAGGCGTTTGCCAACGGGGACGCTGTGCTCAGTGTCGATCCCTATCCAAAGCGAGTAGTTCCAGAGGATCAGCTCTCGACCAACTCGGCGCTTCCTTTGGTATTTCGACGGCGATCGCTCTCCCGCAGGTACACCTTGCGAAGTCGGATCACGTTGGGCGTCACTTCGACCAACTCATCGTCCTCGACGTACTCGAGGGCTGCTTCGAGGAACAACTGCCTGGGGGGTTTGAGAATGATATTCTCATCGTTGCCTGCAGCGCGGATATTGGTCAGCTTTTTCTCCTTGGTGGGATTAACCACAAGGTCGTTGTCGCGTGCATTCTCTCCGACGATCATTCCTTCGTAGACATCATCACCGGGTGCAACGAACAACTCCGAACGCTCTTGGAGCGCAAACAGCGAATAGGCTACGGCTTTGCCTGGCACCATGGAGACGAGCACTCCGTTGGATCGTCGCGCCATCTCTGGGCCCATCGGTTGATAGCCTGCGAAACGGTGGTGGATGATCGCTGTTCCTTGGGTGGCGTTGAGCATCCGAGTCCGAACGCCGATCAGACCGCGCGCAGGAATCGAGAACTGCAAAAGCGTGTAGTCTCCCCGGGGGGTCATCGTATCGAGGATTCCTCGGCGATTTCCCACGATTTCCATCACTGGCCCGACGCGCTCGGTCGGAACTTCGACATTGAGGACTTCGAAAGGTTCATGCAGTTCCCCATCAATCCGCTTGAGAACGACGCGAGGCTTAGAGATACTCATCTCGTAGCCCTCTCGACGCATGGTCTCGATGAGCACCGACAGGTGCAATACACCGCGGCCTCGAACGGCAAACGCATCGGAGCCCTCGATAGGATTGACCCTCAGAGCGACATTGCGTTCGAGTTCTTTTTCCAGTCGAGCCTTGAGTTGTCGCGTCGTAACGTACTTGCCATCCTTGCCCGCAAGCGGCGAAGAGTTGATCCCAAAGACCATTTCCAGAGTTGGCTCGTCGACCCTCAATCGCTCAAGCGGGGAGACTTGGCCACGATTGCAGATCGTATCGCCGATCTCAATGTTTTCCAAACCGATGACCGCGACGATGTCGCCTGCTGTCGCATTTTCCGTATCGACCCGCCCAAGCTTGTCAAACAGTTGTAAATTGGCCACTTGAGATGGGACGACCGAATCCTCTTTGGCGATGTCGACTTGCTGACCTTTTCGCATGGTCCCAGATTGGATGCGGCCGATCGCGATCCGACCGACGTAGTCGGACCAGTCGAGGTTGGTGACCAGAAGTTGCAGAGGAGCTTCTGGCTCGACATCAGGACCTGGAATCTTTTCGAGCATCATGTCCAAAAGAGGAATCATGCTGTCGCCCGGGACTTTCCAGTCCAAGGTCGCGTATCCGGATCGGCCTGACGCATAGATCACATCGAAGTGATCCAAGTAATGCTCGCCACCGAGGTCGACCAAGAGCATGAGAGCTTCTTCGACCACCTCGTCACAACGTGCATCGGGACGATCGATCTTGTTGACCACAACGATCGGCTTGACACCGCATTCCAAGGCTTTCGAGAGAACGAATCGGGTTTGAGGCATCGTCCCTTCGGCCGCATCGATCAGTACCAAAGCTCCATCGGCCATCCGCACAACTCGCTCGACCTCGCCACCAAAGTCGGCGTGGCCAGG
>JBJTAQ010000941.1:0-1401 GCA_046090945.1 Pirellula sp. | reverse complement strand
TTGATCTTGAAGCATTGCTATGATTGGATCCACGTTTCCTTTCATCTCCATCGTAACTTTCACTAGTTTGTAACCATGAACCTGATTCGACTTCCCAGGGGCCTGGCTTTTGGGCTGCTGAGCTTGTGCTTTGCCAACTGGATTGCGATCGCTCAAGAGCCCAAAGACACACCTGCGTTAACACCCGAGCAGCTCGTTTTTTTTGAATCTAAAATCCGCCCGGTGCTGATCGAAAACTGCTACCGCTGCCATTCAACCAGCGAGCAATCGGTGCGAGGGGGTTTGTCGGTCGATCATCGCGAGGCTCTGTTGGCAGGAGGGGAATCTGGACCGGCGATCGTGCCAGGGGACTTGGAAAATAGCCTTCTGTGGCAAGCGATCAATTACCGGGACTATCGCATGCCTCCGAACCGCAAGCTTCCGCCCGAGGTGATCGCGAATTTCAAGACATGGATCCAAATGGGGGCACCCGACCCACGGATATCCCAAGGAGTTGTGGTCAACCCAAAGGTAACTCCTGAAGACATCGAAAAGGGAAAGGCTTTTTGGTCATTTACCAAGCCGCGTGTCGTCGATCTTGAACTTGAAAAATACAAAGATTGGCCTGTTTCTCAAATCGATCGCTTCGTCGCTTCGAAGTGGGAGGTCCAAAATATCGAGCCCAATCAAGATGCCGAGCCAATCACCTTGCTTCGACGCTTGACCTTGGATCTCGTAGGTCTGCCACCTACCCCGGAGCAAGCTGCCGCATTTGTTCAGGATTGGAAGTCCAATCCTCAAGATGCGATCGAACGTCTGGCAGACGATTTGCTCTCGTCCGATGCATACGCCGAGCACTGGGCTCGTCACTGGCTCGATGTAGCTCGATATGCAGAGACCAGCGGCAAGGAATCCGACACCACCTTTCCTAACGCATGGCGGTACCGGAATTATGTGATTGAATCGTTCCGCAACGACAAGCCCTACGATCGCTTTATCGTTGAACAGCTCGCCGGAGATCTTCTCCCTGTTGACAACGACCAACAGTGGAACGAACATCTCATCGCCACGGGTTTTTTGGCTGTTGGGCCCAAGTCGCTTGCCGAGCAGAACCCTAGGCAGTTTCAGGCGGATCTGATCGACGAGCAGATCGATACCACGACGCGAGTCGTTCTAGGGTTATCGGTGGGTTGTGCACGCTGTCACGACCACAAGTTCGACCCGATTCCTCAGAGCGACTACTACGCACTGGCCGGAATATTCCAAAGCACTGAAACGTTCTTTGGAGGGACACGCAGCCTGCGCAATCGACAACCGTCGGATTGGATCAGGTTGCCGGTCCAAGATCCCGAAACGGCCAAGCCGGCAATAAGTCCCGAGGATCTTGCAGAGCTGAAGAAAGAGTTGCAGCAGCGGCAGCAG
>JBJTAQ010000940.1:0-5473 GCA_046090945.1 Pirellula sp. | reverse complement strand
ACTTGGGGATTCGCTCGGAAAAAACACCCCAAATTGCCGGAATTAACGAATCGTTAGTCTCTACCAAGTCGATATAGATTTTCAGGCCGAAGGTCCGTAAAGTCGGATCCTCTTGAACCTAACCTCTTGAGTCTGAGTCTCGGTGTCCCCCGAACGGAATCTGCAGGACCCTTCATGAACCAACGACAAGCGATCCCAAAGCATCGAAGCGCAAGGCAACACCCAAAGGCAGCTGGCACCACAACGAGCCTCCCACCGGTTCTATTCTCATTGCCCGATCTCTCAGTGCTGTGCCAATCCCCTTGTGCTGAACCTAGTAGTGCTGAACCTAGCGCTCAAGCGGCCGCTTTACCACCGACTACTGCAGCAACCTCTACTGTGCAGCGAGAGCTACCAAGGAACCCGATTCCGCATTCACACGCGCGTGCCGGAGACGAGTTGAAGTCATCAAGTCTCTTGAACACAGCCATCGGTTTTCTAGCCTTCGCACTGCTCCTGATCGGTCTGAAACTCTACACCGATCGAGCGTCGCAGCGCAATCGTTTCAACGAGCAACTAACAAGCAGTTCTGCAAGGGGCAATGCGACCAAGCTAGAGACTCCCAAGACTCCGGGACCCGAATCTAGGACACCGGCAAATCCAGGTAACCAAATCCCACACACGTCGAACTTCAATGCTGGTCCTCAGCGAGCCACTTATCAAACCCCGGTCCTTCCCCCACACAACCCCCATGTGCAAGAGCAAACCGATTCAGGCAGCAAAGCAGTCTTAGAAATATCCGATCCGGCTTTGCCAGTGGTACCTGCTAGTTATCCAACCGAGCCAATCGAAACGCACGCAGCGCCGAGCCCAGTCAACGAGCCAGTGGCACCGAACCCCTTGATACTTCCAGCAACTCCTGCGATGCCACCAACCCCGGCAACTTCATCTACATCGATTCCTCCTCCCGCTGCCGCGATGGCTGCATCCATTGCGAACTCCCAAACCCCTATTTCCGCGTCGTCGCTCAACACTCGAGATATGATTTTGCTGCGACAAGGCAAATCGATCGATCTTTCAAATCGGGATCGGGACACCATGCCTGTCTCGATGCCGACAAAATCCACTGGCAACTCAGGGGTCAAACTAAACGGTGAAACCTATCCGCCAGTTCGTCAAAAGTATGAACCGATCAGCGTGCCACCCACCTATCCGACCGTTAGCAGACCTACCTCGATGGAAGTTCCAACTCCACCGAAACCCTATCAACCGATTGGAATACCAAAGGAAGTTGACTTATGAGCCAGACACCGATCTCTTTCCTAGGACCTTGGGATACCGATTCGGCACTGCCTCCTCAAAGCTCTCGAAATCAGCTTGAACAAGCCGCTGCGCCCGAGGAACCTTGGGATTCTCCCAACCCTGTAAGTCCCTGCTGGGAAGTCGATGCGTTCTGCTGGCCTGAAGTTGTTTTAAAACTTCAAGAAGTCAACACCGAGTCGATGCGGCGAGTCAGCCAACATCTGGCCGTATCGAACCGCTCGGGCTTAAAAGTCTTGGCCGTCACCAGCGGCGAACGGGGAGTCGGACGATCTACCGTGTCGATGCACTTGGCTCGCGCTGCATCCCAAGCGGGCTTGAAAGTCGCTTTGGTCGATGCCGATCTTCAGCATCCAAGCTTGGTCGATCAACTTCAGATCGATGCTCCGAATTCATGGTTCCAGTGCATCAGAGATCGACTCTCGATAGACGAGGTAGCAGTCTATTCGCTCGCAGAGAATATCACCATCTTTCCATTGACCGAACCGCAACCTCTGAGCGCGCTCGCAAGCCAAGGATATCGTATGGCAAGATTCGTTGAACGACTGGCCAAGGACTACGACTTGGTCCTACTCGATTCGTGCGTTTTGACCAGAGAGGCGACCTCGCTTGTCGGCTACCAAACTCCTGAATCCTTGCACGCTGCCATCGTGGTCATCGACGCGGAACTCAGCGCCAATGACCGTCTCGAAGATGCTTGCTGCGCTCTGAAAACGATGGGCATTCACTCGGTCGGTGTCGTCGAAAACTTTCGACCCTAAGCCGAGCGAACTGGGCAGCCAAACGAACTGGGATTAGAAGCCCAGGAGCTAAATACTCTCAGGATCAGGGCGACGGGGACGCTCCGGGACCGGTCCACCGGGTCCGGCTCCCTGCCCGCGACCTCGACCAGGTCCACCCTCGGGTGGTCCCCCAGGGCCTTGATTGCCTGGGCCTCGTCCATCAGGGCCTCGATTGCCCAGCCCTTGCATTCCGGGACGCTGTCCACCACCCATCGGCATGCTCTTGGCAAACTCCATCAATTCATCGCGGTTAAGTTTTCCGTCACCATCGCGATCAAACGAGAGAGCGCGTTCGACCAACCTTTCTGGATTCGGTCCTTGCATCCCCTGAGGCCCACGATCTTCAGGGGGCGGGCCACCTTCGGGCCGACGTCCTTCAGGGGGTGGGCCACCTTCGGGTCGACGCCCTTCAGGGGGTGGGCCACCTTCGGGTCGACGTCCTTCAGGGGGTGGGCCACCTTCGGGTCGACGTCCTTCAGGGGGTGGGCCACCTTCGGGCCGACGTCCTTCGGGGGGTGGGCCACCCTCGGGCCGACGTCCTTCGGGGGGTGGGCCACCTTCGGGCCGACGGGCATCGCGTGGTGCGCCCCCCTCGGGTCGAGCTTCTTGGATCGGCCCTGGAGGTCCTCCTGGCGGCCCCGCCTGAGGACCTCGCCCTTGCATCCTCATGCGTTGTGTTTCGCGAGCCCATTCCATCAGTTCATCGCGATCGAGTTTTCCATCGCCATCTTTATCGAAACGCATCGCCATGTTGACGAAGTCTTCGGGGCTGGGACGATTCATACCTGGTCCTGGTCCTGGTCCTGGTCCTGGTCCTGGTCCTGGGCCTGGGCCTGGGCCTGGGCCATCGGGGGGCTGTGCAAGGCTAGAACAAGTCGCTGCGCCGAAGAGGACGACAGCCATGAACAACTTTCTCATGATGAACTTTTCCTAAGTTAAGAGGATTCGGAAATCTGGCGTTATTGTTTAGATCCTACACAGTATATCTTGGAATCCGATCGAATGTACAACTCGCCATGATCCACCGCGGGGGTTGCGTTGCACATACTCTTGTCGGATTCGAATCGATTTTGACGAACGACGTTTAGCTCGGGGGTTGCAGAGGCCACCAGCAAGCCATCGAAGCGGGTTTGGAACAGCAGGTTTTTTCCCAGGGCGATGGCCGAAGCATACACGGGTCGATCTCGTGAAGTGATGTTCGATACTCGACTGCGCTGGATCAACTCACCGGTCTTGGCCGAGCTGACGTAGTAGGTGCCTTTGTCGTCGATCCAGTAGAGTTTCTCATCGAGTAAAACCGGGGTCGATACGTAGGAGGAATTGCGACTGGTCCACACGGTGTGGGTTTTGGAGACATCGCCATTGCCGCCGACTCGTACCGCGACCGATCCGCTGGATCGATAACCGCCGAAGGCGATGACGGTCTGGCCATCGAGCAGCAAGCTCGGGGAGAGATTCCCTGTCAGAGAGGTTTCGGCGTACCAAACGAGTTTTCCTGTCCTGGGGTTGAGTCCCCAGATTTCACCTGGGACAGCGATCACAAGATCGGTTCGTTGCTCGTCGACCTTGGCCAAGATCGGGGTACCGTAAGCCAGTTCGAGGGCCGAGCCGGTTGCCTTCCAAACCTCTTGCCCATCGGAGCTTCGCAAGGCTCGGATCGTTTGGCTTTCTTCTGAAGCGTTCACGATGACGAGATCTTCAAAGAGGATCAAGCTTGCGGCGGTTCCCCAACCTCGATTTCCCGATTCGGTCCCGACGCTAGTCTGCCACAATTTGTTGCCTTCGAGGTCCAAGGCTAGAACGCCGGATTTACCGAGAAAGGCGTACAGACGCTTGCCATCGGTGACCGGTGTGTTGGTTGCATAGCCATGCTCAGGCACCCCCATGCCTTGATAGCGATCCTCGGGTTGTACGGCCTGTTCGGTGTGCTGCCAAAGTATTTGCCCGTCCTGTCGACTTAGGCATACCACGTGGCGTTGGAGTCGGCTCGTGTCGGCTTGGCGACCTTCGGTTTCGATTCCGGAGTAGCAAGTCACGAAGACAAGCTTATCGGTTAGGATGGGGCTAGAGGATCCCGGGCCGGGCAGGGAGGTCGACCACTTTAGGTTTTCCGATTCGGACCATTGGGTTGGGACCGATTCATCGAGGCTGATGCCCGAGCCGTTGGGGCCTCGGAATCGAGACCACGCGGGTAGTTCGACGGACGGTTCGGCCACGGTATTTGCTCGGTTCGCAACCGGATCGGCAATGGCACCAAGGGTTGCTTCGGGACGTGTACCGGCACCGGTATGCCGAGCGCGGGGGCCAGGCCCCCGAAGCATGGGGCTTGCGATTGCTGCGACGAGTGCAGCGATCGGTACAAGTCCCAGTAGCCAAAGGCCTTTTCGGCGATTGGGTTTGGCTGGAATATTTTGGGATGGATCAGGACTGAAGGCGACCGAGGAGCTCATGATTTTGATTCGCACAGTGGATAGCGGCGGTACTAGGAACCAACCCGCATGGAGTTACAAAGTTTCAGTCTCGACATCGAAAAGCCGATAATCTAGAGATAATCCATCGTACAGCATCGAGCAATGACGGTGCGGCGATGGGGGTGCTCAAGTCCCAAAACGGTGCTCAAAGAGTGCCAAAAGCCTGGCGAAAGACTTGTGAGTCATCGGTGTCCAAGGATGGAGAATCGAGGTTAGCTATGAGAAAACAGATCAAATTCAGGCCGATGGGATTCGGCTCTGCTAGGCGATTTCTTGCGGGACTGGGTCTTTGGCTAGCATTCGTCGGTCCTGCGACCGAGCGAGCGGTGCAGGGTCAAGAAAGCACGCGCAACGGGGCTGTTTTAGGTGGACTAGCCGGCGCGGTCGTCGGCGGGGTGGTCGGGCACAACCACAAAGACCAGACGGCCGAGGGGGCGCTCATAGGTGGAGCGGTTGGTGCCGTCGCAGGTGGCTTGATAGGAAACCAGCGAGACCGTTACGAGCGACAGCGGCAGGCTTACGAACGTCAGCGACAACAGTTGTATCAGCAGCAGATGTATGGGCATCCGTATGGTTATGTCGGTCAACCTACGGTGATCGTCGGCACCCCGGCGGTCGTACCGCGTGGGGTACCTCAGAAGTTAGCTCCAATGCGTCGACCGGTGAGTCTTGACGAAGTCATTCAAATGGTACGAAGTGGGGTTAGCGACAATGTGATTGTCGCGCAGTTGCAAAGCAATGGAGTCCTTGCAAGACCAGATGTCAATGAAGTGATCCGACTGAGCCAAGAAGGAGTCAGCGAGTACGTCATCACGGCGATGCAGACGGTCGATGTGGTGCCGGTAAGCGGAGTGTATGGAGCACCGGTTACGCGACCGGTGCAACCGAGTTCATCGCGGGTCCAAGCCAACCGTCCACTGC
>JBJTAQ010000939.1:0-4644 GCA_046090945.1 Pirellula sp. | reverse complement strand
CGATCCGGCGATTCCGTACCGAATCCGACGATATAAATCCTCAGGTGTTCGTCCACCACGAAAATGTCCTTCGATGATGTTGCGTGGTTTGAGCGGTTGTGGTTTCAAACCCCCACGAGCCATCAATGGCAATAGCGATTGCAGGTCGGTCGGCTGAAGCCCAACCTTCGATGTCCAATCCTTGGTCCAATCGTCATAGTCGGGCAACTGATTCCCCTTGCCGTCCGCGTTGACCCCATGGCACTTGGCACACGATGCTGTCTCACTGGCAAACAACGTCTTTCCCTTCTCGATCGATGCAAGTAGCTCAGCCTTGTTCTCCTCGGTCTCCGAGCCAAAAATCGGAAAATCTGGCCGAGGAAAATCCTCCGTAGCATCGACCGACTGAACCCACCGATCGGCGATCTGGGTCAAGGCGTCGGAAGCATTCGACAATTGGTCTTCCACAACGGATTTCTCTGCGCCTGGATTATAAAGACGTTCACCCTCCAGTTCGGTCGCCGCCAATTGGAGCAACCGTCGTTCAAACTCCCCACGAATGCTCAAAAAGATGACGTAATCGACCAACGCCTTGATCTCCTGGTCGCTAAGTTTGTTGAAGATCGGCATCTGCGATCCTGACAGACCGACGCGGAGCGTTTTTTCGATGTCTTCCTTCAAAGGCCTCGCACTGCGCGGCGAAGACTTGAACTTGAAGATTCCCATGCGAAAGTCGCGAGGATAAGGGTCTTGGCTAGCCGCGGTGATCCCGCGCCCCTGACCGCTGAGGCCATGGCACGACACACACTGCTGCACGTAAATACCAGGCGCAGTCGATGTACCAACAGCAAGCCTCAAGTTCTCCTCGGACATCAGATCCTCGTAATCCCCATCCTTTAGTGGATCGGGAATCTTAGGACTATCGAGCGTTCCGAACCATTCCGTCAAGAGATCTCGGCTGTCCTGCAACGGTTGATCCAACTCGCCATCCTCTTTGCTAAGCCCTATTTCCGTCGCTTTCGAAAACAGAAAATTCGGTTCGTGGAGGCTTGCAACCGGTGTTTGGTCCCGACAGCCCGACAGACCGACACCCAAAAGACTCAACGTGGCGACCGCTAAAAGTCTTCGACTGCTTTGCAATTTTGAATTCAAACTGAATCGATGCATTCTTGTGAATTGGGATAGTGGATGGATTAGTATCAAAGCCTTGCGCCGCTCCGACGGAAAACTGAGAATCGATTACTTGAGTTCGCGGATCTCAATATTTCGCCAACGGACATCAAAGGGACCTTGGTCGGCGCCGATGCTGTGCACTTGGAGTCCGATGAAACCTGAATCGTGAGACAATGGATCGGTCATATCCTCGACCAACTTGCCGTTGATCCAAGTCTGAATCCGTTTGCCTTTGGCGCGAATGTGGTACTGGTTCCATTCGTTGTTCTTAAGGTGCGAATGAGGCGGCTGGGTTGGTGAAATCCAGTTTCGACCGGTTGCCTCTCCATAAACATAACCCGCCTCGCCTGGCGAAGCTTCGATCTCGACCTGCGGACCGTGAACCCGCCCGTTGTCCTTCTCGGCGATGCTCTTGGATCGAATCTGTACACCCGAATTCAAGTCGTTGTGGACCTTGACCTCAAACTTCAACTCAAAGTCGGCATAATCCTGGGCCGTGCACAGAAACGAATTCGGACTCCCCTTGGAAGTCGTACCATGAATGCTGTTGCCATCGATCCGATACACAGCCCATCCATTTTTTTGCTGCCAACCGTCGAGGTTCTGCCCATTAAAAAGGGGCTTCCATCCGTCTCCCGATGGAACCGGCAAACCGTTTGGATTCTCATTCCGTACTACGACATCCTTTTTCGCTCCTTCTTGAGCAAGACACGGATCGACAAGCCCATACGCGGCGATCGAGGATAAACACATTGCGAGGAGTCGGATCGAATGAATTTTCATGGTTCACTACCGCCGTTCAAAGCGATTCTCAGGGAAGGGTCTATGTAAACTTTGAGAACTTGCCAGCTTGCAGGTTTCTACCCGCAATTTACGCTGATATTTTATCCGGTTTGTCGATATCCTGCTACGCGGACCGCGAAACGATCGTTCGCAGACCGATTTTCCTTGGGTTTTTGTTGCGATAAACCATCATGACACTTCCTTTATCCAGCTTTGGCCAGTTCCCAACAACCCGATTGCGACGCATGAGACGCTGGGATTGGGTCCGCTCCATGGTCCAGGAAACCCAACTATCCGCCTCGAACCTGATTTGGCCCATCTTCGTCATCGATGGTCACGATCGTACCGAGCCGATCGCAACCATGCCCGGCGTCGAACGCATGAGCATCGATCGCGCCGTACGGGCCGCCGAACATGCAGCCGAACTTGGAATCGCCGCAGTAGCTATTTTTCCAGTGACACCCCCGTCTAAGAAATCCGACCGGGGAGACGAAGCCCTCAATCCCCAGAATCTCATTTGCACTGCCACTGAAGCAATTCGTTCCAAGTGCCAGGACTCGATCGGCATCGTCTGCGATGTGGCCCTCGATCCCTACACCTCCCATGGCCACGACGGAATCTTAATCGACAACTACATCGTCAACGATCAAACCGTCGAGGTGCTCTGCAAACAAGCGGTTTTACAAGCTCAGGCGGGTGCAACGGTGATCGCTCCCTCGGATATGATGGACGGACGCATCGGGGCGATCCGCCAAGCACTCGATCAAGCCGGGTTCGAGCATGTGATCGTCATGAGCTACGCCGCGAAATACGCATCGGCATTCTACGGCCCGTTTCGCGATGCAGTCGGCTCAGCGAAGAACCTTGGCGGTGCCTCCAAAAAGACCTACCAAATGGATCCAGCAAACACCGATGAAGCGATCCGTGAAGTGGCACTCGATATTCAAGAAGGTGCTGATATCGTCATGGTCAAGCCAGGGATGCCTTACCTCGACATCGTCCGTCGACTTCACGATAACTTTTCAATCCCCATCGCCGTCTACCAAGTTTCCGGCGAGTATGCAATGCTGAAGCTTGCTGCCCAAGCAAACGCGTTGAATGAAGAGGCATGTGTCCTGGAAAGCATGCTTGCGTTCCGACGCGCAGGAGCGGATGCAATCCTGACTTACTTTGCACCCCAAGTCGCACTATGGCTTGCGAAGAGTAAAGGCTAGGGATTGGCCCCAAGCAGTTCAGCAACCCGCTCGTCGATCCGCTCGATCGGCTCGCAATTCTCGATCCCCTCAGGATCGCCACTAAAGGTGTACCTCAAGGTCCCTTGGCGATCGTAGAGTTTGTAAAAAGGGACATCCCCGCGAAGATCGAACGCCTCTAAAAACTCGGAACCAGCTCCATACTTGGGCAACAGATTGTCGATCGTCGCTTTCTGTCGCCTTAGGAACGCAAGTACCGACTCGCGTTCCTTGGGCTCGTTCATGCTGACCGAAATCACCGCGAGCCCCTGATCTCGATGCTTGCCACTGAGCTCGACCGTGTGCGGAAACTGCTTGACACAAGGCCCGCACCAAGTGGCCCAAAAATCGACGAGTACTACTTTCCCACGGAGTCCAGCTAGTAATTGGGCGAACGTCTCGCGATCCCCCTCAATGAGCTGAACGCCGTCTGAATCGTCGCTGGCTGGTAACCCGCCACTTTCGGAAACTTTTTCCTCGGCCGGTAGTGGCGGATATTTCGCAGTCCCTCGCTCGCAACCCGCAATCATCGGTACGACAAGGCAAACAACCGTCAGCAACCTTATCATCGCTGCCATTATCGCTTGCCCCTTCAACTTTTCACCAGATCTTGGATACGATAACGATCTTGGAATCGACTAGCCCTTATTCGGCTTGATGCCACAACCAAAAGGCCGAGTCGTCTTGACCTCAGGCTGCTTGCCCTGCATCAACGCCTTGACCGCGTTCTCGACGTGTGCGGTCGTCGGACCGTCTTGCTTGTCGTCAAATGAACCTTGATAAGCGAGCTTGCCATCGCCATCAATGACGAAAATGTGAGGAGTCACTCGTGCGCCAAAAGCCCGAGCCGAATCGCCTGACTTGTCATAGACGTACGGATAGTTGATCCCCTTCTCCTCGACCCGCTGCTTCATCGCTTCAAGATCCTCCGAAGAGTTGACATTGATGGCGATAAACTTGACATCCTTGCCAGCATACTTCTTCTGGAAATCGATGAATCGATCTTCGTAAGCGATCGCGACCGGGCAGCGATTGCAGGTAAAAGCGATCACCGTCGCCTTCGCACCCTTGGCTTCCGACAGCGATATTTCCTTGCCATCTACACCCTTGGCCTTAAAATCCGGAGCTTTAGACCCAATTTCCAAATCCGCGGCTAAGCTGATCGACGGTACGAACGCCCCACCAAAGAGAGCCACAGCACCGAGCAATCCCAAGCAGAATCGGCGATTCATAGTCACCAAGCCTTCCTCGCTTTCAAGCGAAACAAAGAGTAACAACAAAACCATATTTAGAAACGCAACGGAATCCGTATCCACAACGGACAACATGCCTGTCGCGAAGAGGGTATTCTAGCTCAATCCATCGAACCCGACCAAGGGGGGGCCTCTAGGTCAATCGAATCGTGGACTCTGTGGTTCAGCTTTCCTGTGTGGTAAAACTTGGATACGGATAGGTCAGCTCCGATCTTCAAACCCAC
>JBJTAQ010000938.1:0-4678 GCA_046090945.1 Pirellula sp. | reverse complement strand
CTGGGCATATCGGTTTGGCGATGCTCGAAAGACGGGCCAGCGCCAGTTCGGTTTGGATGCCGCGCTTGGAACCCAACAGTTCGTGCCATTCATCGACGATCACCGTCCGCAGATGCTTGAACGTCTCGAGCGATTCAGGATAAGAGAGCATCAGCTTGAGACTCTCAGGAGTGATCACCATCGCCGTCGGTGGAGCCTGACGCTGACGCACTTTGACGGAACTCGAAGTGTCCCCGGTGCGCTGTTCGAGCGACCAAGGGAGTTTCAGTCCGCGGATGCATTCGTCGAGAGCCAGGCATGTGTCGTTGGCAAGCGCTCGCAGCGGGGTGATCCAGAGTGCAAGTAGCGGAGGACTGGCTGGTTGACTTTTGCGCTGCGTCCAGAATTGCTCTTCGATTGGGTTCTGCATCCAATCCCCCAAGGGGCCCAGCCATGCGGCTTTCGTTTTACCCATTCCCGTACTGGCCAAGATCAAGCCGTTGTGGCCGGACCAGTGGGCCGACCAAGCTTGTTTTTGCCAAAAGAATGGTGCTTGCTTTTGATGTTGCATCCAAGCCTCGATCGCCTCGAGGGCCCCCCTTGCCCGGTCTGGACAATGCACCGGTTCGCTCGACGGTTTGGAGTTCATGCCAAGTGGGGGTTACTAAAGGAATGTCGCATCAAAAGCCGCATTTGCCAGAAAAGATTTGCCAGGTGTGTGGCAAACCATTCGCTTGGCGAAAGAAATGGGCAAAGGATTGGGAACAAGTGCGGTACTGTAGCGAGCGATGCCGTCGAAGCAAGTCTGCCAAGAGCGTTAATCTTCTGTCTGCGCCTTCGCGAAAGCAGCCTTAACCGCCGGATCTCGCAGCAGGACCAAGGCCCAGATTCCAAACGGGATCCCCCACAAGATAAAAGGGGATATCACCGGGATGCAGGCAAGGATCGCACCCAATCGAGCCATTTTGTACGATTCTAAAAACGCCATCTTGGCGCCGCCAATCGAAATCAATACCGCTCCGATCGCCACACCTGAGTTTGTCAACAAGTTGATGAGAAAGACATCCCATGGCATGTATGAACCGAACAATAAAACGTGGATAACGCCGATCGTTGGAAAGACCGCATGGATCGAACCCATGATCAAAAGTGCCGTACCTGGACGTGAAACTCTCCGACGGATCTCCTCGGTAGAGTCGATCCTACCCCCTGTCTCTCCGACAGGGGGTTCGAAAGGATTCTCGACTAGGCCACTCATGGAGTTCCTTGATAAATCCGAACTCGATCGAGTTGGCCTTGGAAATTCGAAATCCCCTTTCTATCGACGGGACTATCGGTGTCGGCACCGATCTGCATTCCATCGTTGGGGTTTCTGTTGATGAATGACTTGGCTCTGGCTTGGCCCACCTCATTGCCGTCCATTTCCAGCCGCATCCTTCGATCCTTGTCGATCGATGCTTTGAGGGTTACCCATTTTCCGACAATCGATTCGGAACCAACGATGCGAACGAGTTCCTCAGAGCCTCGGTAAGCAAACACGGGCTTGCCGTTTGCCACTTCGAGGAGAAACCCAAGACTTTGTCCACCTCGTGCCAGGATGACTCCATCAGCCGTCGCTCGAAACGTCGCTTCGATCGTCATGGGACTGCGTGCAGGGTTGAGTCCCTTGCCGATCGGGACCTCGATGTGGCTCTTGCCATCGAATCCTCCGACGTTTCGATTTGGTCCTTCCTGCGATGCGATGCTGCCGACTACCTTGCCATGGTTTTTCATGCCCGAGCGATCTTGTAGGCTGTTCTCGATCCTTTCCGAGAACTGGTAATCGAGCACCCAGCCATTCGCGGGTGCTGGAGTCGGATCGTCGGGTTGTAGTTCCCGGGCACTTAGCCGTTTCTCGTCGGCATACTCGGGCAGATGGTATCCGAACTGTTTGGATCGCTCGGCATGGCGTCGTTCCAAATCCGCTCGTTGTTTGGCATAAGCCGCATCGCTGTAGAGATTTCGAGTTTCGTAAGGATCGTTCGTTAAGTCGAATAGTTCGCTCCATGCCTCGTTCCCCGGATACTTGATCAATTTCATCGTATCGGTGCGAAGTGCCGTAACGGTCGGTGCTGCGAACTTTCCTTCACGGAAATACGAGTAGAGGAAATCGTCCCGCCAATTCGATGCTTTGGCTCGATCGCTCCAGAGCGTTTTCCAGCTTTTACCCTGCATGCTTTGCGGGATCGCAATTCCAGCAAGGTCCAGAAAGGTTGGAGCAAGGTCGATGTTCAGGACGATCGCATCGCTCGTGGTCCCGGCCGGTATTTGTTTCGGGAATCGCACCAGCATCGGAACCCGCATCGACTCTTCGTAAGCGGAACGTTTGTCCCCTAGGCCATGCTCCCCTAAATAATATCCGTTGTCGCTCGAATAGACCACGACGGTGTTGTCGGTGAGTCCGAGTCGATCGAGCTCGTTGAGCAGTTTGCCGACGTTCTCGTCGATTGCCTTCAGGCCACGGAACATCCCCATGTTCGTCGGAACCGAGTTGCCGCTGATCTCTTTGACAGCACGATCCTCCTTGTAGACGGCCGGCACTCCCAGATTCGGAACCACGAGAGCTTGTGCAGTTGGATAATCCTTTTCGGTCCTCGGTGGTGGCGTAAAAGGGCCATGGCAGGTCTTGTATCCCAGAACAATTGAGAAAGGCTGGTCCTTGTTTTGCCGCATGAATTCAAGGGCAAAGTCCGTCGACACGTCATCGACCCAGCCTTGGGTCGCCGTTTTCACTCCGTCGACCTCCACAGGGCAATCGAAATAGACGCCTTGTCCGATGAAGCTTGCGGAGAAATCGAACCCGGGCCGTTTGCCCGATTGACTACCCATGTGCCACTTGCCGATATAAGCGGTCTTGTATCCAGCCTGGCGCATGAGCGAAGCGTGTGTGACACTCTCGACGGGAAAGGGTGTGTGGTTATCGATCACGCCGTTAATGTGGCCGTAACATCCGGTCAAGAATGCCGCGCGGCTCGGGGCGCACAGCGCTGTGACGACAAACGCATTGCGAAACCTCAAGCCCCCGTTTGCCAATCGATCGAGATTCGGAGATTCGATCCAAGGGAAACGCGCGCGGACAAGGCCGGCTTTTTGAGCGATCTCTTTTTGAACGCAGCCCAAAGCGTCGTGCCGCTGGTCGTCGGTGTAGATGAATAAGAAGTTGGGCTTGGAGTCCGCAGCGATCGATCGCGTGATGAGGATCATCGCTAAGACCATCGACTTGGCTATCGCAAACAGCACTTGGTGCATGGTGCCTCCTGTGGCGACTTCCGATCAGGGCGAATTAATATTTGAGCAATGCTTCGACGCGATGCGGCGAGAGCCGCCGGCGGCCTTCGAGAAACTCAAGCTCGATGCAGAACAGGGCGCCGACCACGTTGGCTTGGAAATTCCCCAGCAGCTTGATGCACGCTTCGACGGTCCCTCCGGTGGCCAGCAAGTCGTCGACGATCCATACGCGCGCACCCGGCTTGATCGCATCGACGTGCATGTGCAGCGTATCGCTACCGTATTCCAGATCGTACGAGTACGAGTGGGTTTCGTACGGAAGTTTACCGGGTTTGCGCACTGGCACGAACGCCGCCCCTAGCGCCAAGGCGAGAGGAGCGGCAAAGATAAAGCCTCGAGCCTCGGCGGCTACCAGAGCATCGATCTTTTCACCGCGCACCAGATCCGCCATCCGCTCGATCGTCTCCTCGAACGCCTTCGGATCGCCCAACAGTGGCGTGATGTCTCTAAAGAGAATCCCAGGCTTGGGAAAATCAGGGATCGCACGAATGTAAGAGCTAAGATCAAGCGTTGGGTTTTTCGTCATGAGTTTGGGTCCGAAGAAAGAAGTCCTTAGCGAAGATGCTGTAGGAGAAACCCAAAAGATACTGCAAGCCCTTGCGGATTGCAAATTCAGGGGCGTCTAAGCGCGATCGGCAGTAAAGGGGATCACATCGCTGAGCCCAGAAGCGCCGCAAGCGAGCATCACCACGCGATCAAACCCCAACGCACACCCGCAACTGCTTGGGATCCCCAATCGCATCGCATCAATGAGCGGGCTTTCGAGCGGTAAAGGGAATTTGCCATCGCTGATCCTTTGCGCGTTGGCGATCGCAGCGCGACGAGCAAGCTCGTCTGGATCGCAGAGTTCGTGATAGCCATTGGCCAACTCGACGCCTCGGTAGAAGGCTTCGTAGCGTTCGGCGGTTCGCGGATCCTGCGCATCGAGCTTGGCCAAGGCGGCTTGGCTGGCCGGAAAGTGAGTCACAAGGACAGGACGAATGGCACCTAACGCGGGTTGGACAGCGTAAGAAAAAATCAAGTTGACCCAGTCGTCCCAATCGTCGGTCCAATCGACGCTCTGAACGAACTTGCGATCGACGGCCCACTGACCAAGGGTTCGTGCATCGCTTTGGAATAAATCCAAGCCGGTAGCTCGTTGAAAGACATCCGCGAATCGGACTCGATCAGCCGAGGGAGTTGCTATCAGAGCTTGAAGAAGCTTATCGAGCAGGTCGAGTCCACCGTCCAAGTCGGCTTGCAGGTCGTACCATTCGGCCATCGTGAATTCAGGATTGTGGAACTGACCATATTCCCCGGAACGAAATACGCTCCCGAGTTGGTAGCAACTCCCTAGTCCGCTAGCCAGCAGGCGTTTCATCGATTGCTCAGG
>JBJTAQ010000937.1:0-1650 GCA_046090945.1 Pirellula sp. | reverse complement strand
GTCGGCCAACTCGCACTCGACACGCTGAGAACGGTATGGACCTAGGTGCCGGACCATCTCGACCACATCATCGACAATCGTATTCATGTCGGTCAACTGCTTGCGCTGGCTAGTCCCAAGTCTCGAGAAGTCGAGCAATCGCTCCGTGATCCCCTTGCACCGAAAAGCCTCGTCCTGGATGCGGCGCAAATAGGTTCGAAGCGTTTCAAGATCCGTTCCCGCAAGCGATTCCTGTTTGGCCGTGTCCGTCATTTCGGTCGCATCGCCTGCTTGGAGCACCGGGTGCAGGATCCGGTGCAAGCGTGCTTCGAGAGCTTCAGCACTCCAAGCGATCGCAGCAAGCGGATTGTTGATCTCGTGAGCGACGCCCGCAGCAAGGAAGCCGACGCTGGCGAGTTGCTCATTGCGGATCACCTCTTCAGAACGCTGGCGAACCTGCTCCTTGAGCTCCTTTTGAATCGCAAGAAAACTCTGCGCTCCGAGATTGATCGCATGGGCTAATTCGGCGATTTCATCCGAACTGGAAGTGTGAATCCGATAGGCAAAGTCGCATTGGGCAACCCGGCGCGCTCCAAAAAGCAGATTCTTGAACGGACGGACTACCGCCGATCGAGCATAAGCAAAGAGCCCCACAAGCATTCCTGCAGCAAGGATCGCACTGCTCCATGCAATGATAATCCAAGTCCGATATCGCGTTCGTACCTCATCGCGGAAACTGACCATCCGACGCGTCAACAAGTCCGGTAACTGATGGGCAAGATCCCCTAAGTGATCCAAGTCCTGTTCCTGCTGCATCCTAACGATGCGGTTGGTTCCCAAATCCTTGCGCCCATTTCTCCAAGCGATCTCGTCGATCAATTCGCCAATTCGCTCGGCTGTTTGAAGCTCCTCGCTGCGATCGGCCAAAAACAAGGCATCCGAATGAGAGCTCTCAAGCCGTGATTTATATCGAGCCAAGACCTCGCGAACATGCTGCAGGCGATCCGAAAAAGCAGGCCGTGTATAAGTGCTCGGCGCATCCGATTCCTGCATCGAGAACGTGAGAATCTCCTGCGAAGCATTGGGGTCTTGATCCACTCGCAAGTCATCGACGGCTCGAGTCAGCTCGGCCGTCAACGGGATTTCACTGGCTCGACTGCTGAGCGTGGCTACCAATTCCTTGTAAGCATAAACGCCTCGGAAGGAACTATACCCCAAGGCTGTGATGACCAATCCCAAGACGGCCATCGCTATCTGCAGCTTCTTTCTTATCGTCCAACGGGAAAGCATCTTCGGCTCGTTGACTTGTGCGCACAAGGGACCCCTGCTACCAAGTCCCCTTGTACCAAATCCGAACCGTTACCCGCAATGTCAGTATATGCTAGCGTTTGGGCAGGAGCATAACTTGGACTCTGTGGTTCTCTGTGACTCCGTGGTTTAAAAAATCAGCAATCTCTAGCGCGAGTTTGCGCTCGCGTAGCGATCGCTCTTGGGATTGCCACCCGATTGCAGGTAGACCAATAGATCGAAGATCTCCTCTTGAGTGAGGGTATCGAGCAGCCCACCGGGCATCATCGAAACCTTGCTCGGTTTCATGTCGACGATGTCGCTGCGTTTGAGATTGGTAAAGTTCCCGGGATCGAGCATGTTCGTGGCGATCATGAGGTTGTC
>JBJTAQ010000936.1:0-1080 GCA_046090945.1 Pirellula sp. | reverse complement strand
GTCGAGGACACGCATGCTTGGGCACCGAAGACCGACGAAAGAGCCGATCGTACCGTGTTGGGGTTCACCCCTGCGATCGGAGCGACGATAAAACTGTCTTCACTCCCCTCTGCGACTTGATCGAGCATCTTGACGAACTCTTCCACTTGGTCGAACAACTGCTTGGGTGCAACCACAATCAGTGAGTTGTTCTTCTTGTCCGAGGTGATCGTCATGGTCGCTTCCTTGAGTTCCTTGGGAGCCGATCCGCGTCGACCACCACCGCCTCCTCCTCGGAGAGCTTCGATAAACTCTTGCGGGCTTGGTGGACGCTGAGCGTTCTGAGCCCCTCCTGCCCCCCCGAGCCGATCGGCGAAAACGCTGCGCACGGTCGCTTCGACTTCGGTCACCGAAGCTCGTTCCAAATAGATGATATTTGGGGTGCCTCGCGTCTGTGGGTCAGCAGGGCTATCATCGGTATCTATGATTTGGACCAATTCCTCGATCAACTGCATGTCCAGCGGATTGGCTTGGACCCAGAGTGCGTTGAGCCTCGGGTCGGCCGTAATCGAAACATCTCCACTTGCAGTCATCGTGCTCGTGGCAGACGAAGAGCCACCCCCGCCCCCCATTCCGAGTAGGCTTCCTAGAAAGCCGCCACCACCCAAAACACTGCCGGCTACCTCTCCGAGTAGACCGCCACCGCCACCGCCGCTACTACCACCGGAGGATGAACCATTGAGTACTCCGCGAATAAGTTCTTCTGCGGCAAGTGCTGAAATGTGTTTGAGGTAAATGACAGTCGGTTCCGAAGGACCAGCAGACATCTGCTCTTGGACAACCCGAGAGATCTCATCGAACTCGTTGAGCAACTGAGGATCATCGCTGGTAACGATCAAACCCGCCGGGCCTTGGAAAACTCTCAATTCGTTTTTGCTATTGGCGTCTCCATCCGCTTTTTCCTGGGGTTGATCCGAGGGGCTCGAAGGATCCTGGTTGAGTTTGGTAAGCCGAACGCCGGTCGTCGAGGTCACGCCACCGGGAAACCGAGCCGGTTCGCTAACCGCAGCCTTTTGACCAGGTGCAGTTTCGGGGGCGGTT
>JBJTAQ010000935.1:0-2034 GCA_046090945.1 Pirellula sp. | reverse complement strand
GAAGAAGAAGTAGAAGAAGAAGTCAAGTCCGTCGATCGACGTTGAAACGTTCGCTTGGACGCATGCAAAAATCTTCACGGCAGCCGGGCCGGTGATCAACGATGGAACGTTGGTCATCCGAGGAGCGACGGTACTTGCGGTGGGGCCTAGCGATACCACAGCGGTTCCTGTTGGGGCGACGGTTGTGGATGCACAGGGCAAGTGGATCATGCCTGGATTGGTGTGCACGCATAGCCATATTGGAGGAGTGGGTGCAGCCGACGGCAGTTCACCGATTCAGCCCGGTGTTCGAATCCTCGATTCGATCAACGTCAAAGAGGCTGGCTTTAAGCGAGCCTTGGCAGGTGGGTTGACGACCTTGAACATCATGCCAGGCTCTGGCCATTTGATCAGCGGTCAGACGGTTTATTGCAAGCTGCGTTATGCAGGCAAAGGTCCTTCGAGGATCGAGGACATTCTCATTCGCGACAACCAGGGTCGAGCGTTGGGAGGGTTGAAGATGGCCAACGGAACGAACTCGCAGGGCGAAGCACCTTTTCCAGGCACGCGGGGCAAATCGGCATTTTTAGTTCGTGAGCAGTACATCAAAGCCCGCGAGTACCATGCCAAGAAGGTAGCGGCCAAGGGGGATGAAGAGAAAATGCCCCCGATGGACTTGCATCTTGAAGCGTTGGTCGAGGCCATGCAGGGGACTCGTATCGTTCATCATCACACCCATCGACACGACGACATCATCACCGTATTGCGGTTGTCTCAAGAGTTCGGGTTTCGCGTGGTTCTCCATCATGTGAGCGAGGGTTGGAAGGTTGCCAAAGAGATCGCGGACGCCAAGGTGCCTTGTTCGGTGATTGTCATCGATTCGCCGGGTGGCAAGATAGAGGCTCGTGACATGACGTTCAAGAATGGGCGTATCCTGGACGAGGCAGGTGTGAGAGTCGCCTTTCATACCGACGATTGGATCACGGATTCCAGAGTGTTCAATCGTTCGGCAGCTTTGGCCGTCCGAGCCGGCATGAATCGAGAGCGGGCGCTCGAGGCCTTGACGATCGCCGGGGCCGAAATGCTGGGACTTGAGAATCGCGTCGGATCCTTGGTTGCGGGCAAGGATGCGGATTTTTGCATCCTCAACGGAGATCCCTTGAGCGTTTACACACGGGTTTTGGAGACATGGGTCGAAGGCCAAAAGGCGTTCGATTTGTCCGATGCGGACGATGCATTGGTTGCCGAGGGAGGGCAGGGGGCTGGCTTTGAGCTTAACCCCTATTTGTGCTGTTTCGGACAAGCTTGGCAAACGGCGGGAGCGAAATAATGAAGATTCAAAAGTTCGTGCTAGCGGTCTGCTGCATGCTGCCGATCCAAGTGGGATTCGGCCAAACCTTGGTAGTCAAAGCCAATCAGTTGCATACCGTATCTGGTAAAACGATTCTCAACGGAGTGGTCGTCTGTGTCGACGGCAAGATTGCAGCGGTGGGACCGGCCAATGAGGTCTCCGTGCCGAAGGGAGCCAAGGTTTTGGAGGCAGAGGTCGTAACGCCAGGATTGATTGATGTTCGCAATAGCGTTGGGCTGTCGGGCATTCTCAATGTCGATCACGATTCGGACCATTTGGAGAGTTCGAATCCCACGCAACCCGAGCTTCGAGCGATCGACGCCTACAATCCGCGCGAAGAGCTTATCGAATACCTGCGTGGTTTCGGCGTCACCACGGTTCACACCGGCCATGCTCCGGGGGAGTTGATTTCGGGTCAGACAATGATCGCAAAGACTCGAGGGGGGACGGTGCAAGATGCATTGTTGGTTGAGGGCAGGGCGGTTTGCGCGACGCTTGCAGAGTCTTCGCAAAAACCTGGCAAGCAGAGTCCTGGGACGCGTGGCAAGCAGATGGCGATGTTGCGGACGCTCATGATTGAGGCTCGAGAGTATCAATCAAAGTTAAAGCAGCAGGAAAAGCCCGTTGATACTGAGAAATCAGCCGAAAAGAAAGCGGACGAAAAGGAGCAAGACGAGAAATCCAAGCTAGCGCGGAATTTAAAG
>JBJTAQ010000934.1:0-1464 GCA_046090945.1 Pirellula sp. | reverse complement strand
TGATTGACTTGGACGGACTTTCCATGCCGCATCAAGACCTGCAACTCCTCGGTGGCATGGCTCGAGGTGATCGCTTGATGGTCGATAACCAATCCGGAAAACGGTACCATCTTATCGCCACGACCCTCAAGATGGGTGTCGATGAAATTCCGCAGTTCTCTCGCCAGCTCCATAGCAGAGCCGAATCGATCCTCCGGACTCTTCTTCAAAAGTTTGTGAACGATTTGTACAAGTTCGGCGGGCAGGTCCGGACGAAGCTGTGCAAGGTCGACCGGTTGAGCCTGAATGTGTTGCATCGCTAGAGCCAAAGCGGTATCCCCTGAAAAAGGTGGTCGGCCAGCAAGCATGTGATAGGCTGTCGCACCCAAGGAATACAGGTCGCTCCTGGAATCCACTATCAACCCTTGGACTTGCTCGGGACTCATGTACAAAGGTGTCCCTAACGCCACGCCAACTGCGGTCAGATTCTGGCTTTTGCCGCGCGCTCTTGCTAAACCAAAATCCGCGACTTTGACCTCCCCGTCTGGAGTGAGCAACAAATTGTCGGGCTTGATGTCCCGATGAACAAGACCAATCGAAGCTGCCTTCTGCAACGCCGATGTGGCCTGCCAGAGGATCGAGACGGCTTCTTCGACTGGCAACGCGCCACGACGTTGTATGAATGCATTGAGATTGCTGCCCGGTACATACTCCTGGGCGATGTACAGCGTCGAGTCGAACTTACCCACGTCGTAGACCTGTACGATATTCGGATGCATCAGCGAGGCGACCGAGCGAGCCTCCTGCAAAAAACGCTGCTCATGCTCCTCGGATCCGACGAAGTCCGACCGCAAAACCTTCAACGCCACGTGGCGATGAAGTGAGTTCTGAAAGGCCAAATAGACTTCGGACATTCCACCAACACCCAATCGGTGCAGAATGCTATACCCGCCGATAATCTGGTTGGTTAGATCATTGCCTTCGTTGGGCCGATTCATGAAGTTCTCTAGCGAATCCACTGTGCGATCAGCGTTCAAGGATGACGGCCAAGAGGGATTTCTCCCAAGCTCCGTAGGGGACCACCAAGTCCGAACCCTCGATACCTATTTTATCCAATATCTGACCCGAAAAATCGACTTTCCAAGCCTCTGAGGCAGTTTTAGGTAAGCTTATTTTTGCACGGGAGGATTTTCCCGACCCCTCGGACATCCAAACGAGAAGATCCGGCTGGATAATTCGCTCGGATTGTATGTAGGGACCTATCTGCCCCCCCAAAAAACTCCCCGGAACGAATGAAATCCTAAGGTTCGGATGATTGCATTGCGCCAACCAACCGCTCGTTGCTCGATCCTTCGAAACCTGAGACTGCAATTCCTCGGCTCGGCTCGGCGGAATCAGCCAGGGAGTCTCAAACAGGTCGATCGCAGTCTCCCAAGGCCGCTGCCAATCGATCCCAAGAAAAAACGATACCGATAAGCTTCCGTC
>JBJTAQ010000933.1:0-1702 GCA_046090945.1 Pirellula sp. | reverse complement strand
GTCACTCCACGACGGAGTCTGACGTAGACGCTGCGATCCGAGGGATACAACTATTAGGTCAGGGGGCACTGTGATCGATTCTTGCGGTAGTCGATTCCGATTCAGTCTTCATCGCTTCTGGTATGTAGCGATCTTGTCAATATGCTTGTGGGGGCTATCAGGCTGCGACCAATCCCGCGAGAAATCAGCCTTGGAAGGCAAATGGAAAACAGGCCCCGTTAGCAACACATCCAAAGAGCAGATCGCTTATCAGCCCCGCAAGATACTCGACGGTTCCGGCTATGGTTGGGTCATGAATGCGGTCAAGCCTTGGCCGGCAGGGTCCTCGCTTGAAGAGATTGGAAACCATTTCAAGATTGCCGTTCGATCGAGCATCCAAGCTTTGGATCAGATCCTCAGCGATCCGGCGTTGTCTCCGGACGAGCTGGCTTCGTCGCGTTACTCGCGCTCGACCTTTCTGAATTACGATGGGGATCCTATCGCAGCCTACGAGGATCTGTGCCGGGCTCGTGAATTGATAGAGAGGAATCCAAAAGTTGCTAGGGATTTTCTCTACACGATCATCTACAACCAAGGCATCACAGCGATGCGCCGCGGCGAAAACGAAAACTGCATCGCTTGCCGAGGCGAGAGCTCTTGCATCCTGCCGATTTCCAAAGCTGCTGTTCATCAAAATCCCGAGGGCTCCCGCATCGCGATCAAGCACTTCATGGAGTACCTTGAGAAATTCCCCGAAGATGGAGAGGTTCGCTGGCTTCTGAACGTCGCTCACATGACCCTCGATGAGCATCCTGACAAGGTTCCAGCTAGGTACCTGATCCCCATCGATCGTTACGTTCAACAAGAGCATGGTATCGGTCGATTTCGAGACATCGGCCAGCAGGTCGGTTTGAATCGTTTCAATCAAGCCGGGGGAGCGATCATGGATGATTTCGATGGCGATGGAAGATTGGACGTCGTGATCTCCTCGTTCGACCCAACTCAGATTATGGGTGTTTATCGCAACGATCCATCTGGAAAATTCACCGATGTGACAGTTGCGGCAGGCGTTTCAAATCAACTCGGGGGCCTGAACTGCGTTCAGACCGATTACAACAACGATGGTTGGCTTGATGTGTTCATTGTTCGGGGTGCGTGGCTGACTCCGTCGCTTGCCATGCGACCGAGCCTGCTGCGCAACAACGGCGACATGACCTTTACGGATGTTACGGAGCAAGCTGGTTTGTCAGCGCCGCTGAACTCGATCTCAGCATCGTGGGCCGATTTCGATCGCGATGGCTGGCTCGATGTGTTTGTATGCAGTGAACAGCAATCGAATCGCCTTTATAGGAACAAACACGACGGCACCTTTGAGGAGGTCGCCCCGCAAGCAGGGGTGGCAGGTGGGGAGGGGATGGTTTGCAAGGGTGCCGCTTGGATCGATATCGAGAACGATGGTTGGCCCGACTTGTTCCTGAGCCATCTTTCGAGAGTCGGAGCCCAACTGTGGCGCAATCGCCGCGATGGCACTTTCGAAAACGTGTCGCGCGCTTACGGCATCGATGGACCGCAAATGGGATTTTCCTGCTGGGCTTGGGATTTCAACAACGATGGCTGGCAGGACATCTTTGTGACCAACTACTCGCGGTCGATCGGTGCCTGTGTCCAAGGGATGATCGGGCAGGAACACAACGAAGCAAAAAGCGCGCGACACGTTTTCGAA
>JBJTAQ010000932.1:0-1321 GCA_046090945.1 Pirellula sp. | reverse complement strand
CTGTCGTCAGAGACCCATACCTGATGGTGACATCGAGTCTATGGGCAGCGGCTGGACTACGAAGCTTGTATTTTCTTCTGGTCGCTGCTCAGAATCTTTTTTGGGCACTTGACAAAGCCGTCATGTTGTTGCTCGTATTCATTTCGGCCAAGCTGATCATGAGCGGCGCACCGGCATTCATCAATTCGACTATTTCAATGATCAACAATCTCGGCGTAGCGAACATCACATGGCACTGCGACTGGCATTTCCACATTCCTAACTGGTTGAGTCTCTCCGTGGTCGCGATTCTGCTCTTCGGTGGAGTTCTCTATTCACTTGTGGTTCCAAACCCCGACAAGGAATCGGAATCAACCGAGTCGGATTGAATCTGTGCCCCATCGACTCGCCTGCGAGTCCGACAGAGCGGAGTTGCACGAAAGAATGCCCTTATTGACAATATGTTGAAGGAGTAACGTGCCGTTTCCAAGCATTTTTTCGACAATCTCTTTAGAGTCATTATCCAAGCAAAATTGACATTTGGGCTCACAATTGGCTCGACGAACTCGGAGAGTGCAGAGATCTGATCGTAGAGTTGGCCCAGGATAACCATCTGGGAGTCGGTGCGCGGATCCTGGTAGACGGCGTTGAGTATTATGCAGCCGACGATCTAAAGCTTGGTTTTCAATTCTAGTTTTTGGCGTCAGCCCAAGTCTTCACGCTGGACATTCCGGATCTGGAGGAGATTTACCAGAATTTGAAGTGATAGGATCACGATTCTTGATCGCTAGGCTTGTTTCGATATCTCTGTATCTTAGCGCGATTCATGATTGAGTAAGCCCAAGTTGCATGTACCTTGCGCTCGACCATCGAACCACTCTGGCTGAAAACTACGGGATGATCGTTCTCCAGAATACTTCTCGCCAACGAAAGATCCTCCTCGCGGATCGCAAAACCGGATTCAATAACTGCAACCTGTCGCGGGTGGATGGCCGACTTTCCGCACAAACCAAACAGGATGTCGGTCTTCACTTCGCGTTCGAGTAGATCCAAATCCTCGAAGTCGTCGCAGACCACCCCCGTCAAGTGAAATCCATCAGGACGAAAGGCGAGAACGATCTGGGAAATAAGCGTACCGAGAGGCGTTTCGTAGACCGAAACACCTTTGGTGCGCTTCATCCCCAGGATTCGAAGGAGGTCGTTGCCGCCGATTCGAAGCGTTGTGATCCTTTGTCGATATTCGGGCCTCGCGAGCATCCTACGAATAGAAGAACGCCCTTGTTCATCGAATACCTCTTTGGTTTCGAGCACTGGAATCAAACCATGCGATGTCCCTTGGACC
>JBJTAQ010000931.1:0-4765 GCA_046090945.1 Pirellula sp. | reverse complement strand
GTCGAAGCCTGTCCATGGCACCTTGTAAAACCGCATCGTATTGGGTCAAGCCTTGATGTCTCAGATGTCGTATGTGCTCGATGAGCACCACGCCATTCATCACCGCGATCCCAAACAATGCAATGAATCCTACACCGGCAGAGATCGAAAAAGGCATACCTCGCAACCACAGTGCAAGTATACCTCCTGTGGCGGCGATTGGGACGTTTAGATAGATCAGCAGTGCTAGACGAACGGAGTTGAAGGTCACGTACAGCAGTGAAAAGATCAATAGCAGAGCCACCGGAACGGCAATTGCCAACCTTTGGGAGGCTTCTTGGAGGTTTTCAAACTGACCACCCCAATGCAGGATGTAATTCGGTGGCAATTGAACTGACTGATCGACAATCTTTTGGGCTTCGGCGACAAACCGTCCCAAATCACGCCCTTGGACGTTGCAACTGATCAGCAATCTGCGACGTATCGAATCGCGACTGATCTCAACCGGGCCATCAGCTACCTGAATAGTGGCAACCTGCGAAATCGGGATTTGCCGGCCTGCAGCGTCCTCGACTTTTAACTGGGAAAGTTTTTCAACATCGGTCCGCCACTCCGGCGTCAATCGAACTTGCATGGGGTAGCGTCGCTGCCCCTCGAAAACCTGACCTACCACCTTGCCACCGACGCAAGCCACCGCGTCGAGCACATCGCGAGCGTGAATGCCGTATCGAGCGAGCGCATCGCGTCTGACTGCGACTCCGCAATACGATAGCCCGGCGATTTGCTGGGCAGCCACATCCGCCGATCCTTCAACCCGCAAGAGGGCTTGAACGATCTCATCCCCTTTTTGTTTGAGCACTCCGAGATCGTCGCCATAAAGACTCAATCCAATGTCAGAACGGACGCCAGCAACGAGTTCTTGGACCCGAAGCTCGATCGGTTGCGTAAAGCTGAATGCATTGGCAGGTACCTCTCTAGCAAGTGCCTCGCGCATCTGAATCACAAGATCGTCCTTCGATATCTGGTCGGGCCATTGCTCCCTGGGCTTCAGCCGAACGATCACGTCTGTTTGGTAGACACCCATCGGGTCATTTGCGATTTCAGGCCTTCCCGTTTTTGAGATAACTGTGAGAACTTGTGGGAATTTCAGTAAGCATCGTTCCATAGCTTTGGTCAGCTCGACGGATGTTTCGAGCGATACACTCGGTAAACGGGTCGCTTGGATCGCAATATCGCCCTCATCGAGTTTTGGCACGAACTCGGTCCCTAGTCCTCGTGCGAGCCCCAGGCTCAGCGCAAAGAGGACCAATGAGGTTCCGATCATTCCAAGCGGGTGCTTCATCGCATATCGCAAACTCGGTTCATAGGCGGACTTGAGCCCCCTGACAACCATCGTATCTTTTTGCTGGATCCATCGAGCTAGGAAAAGCGACGCAAGCACTGGCATGATAGTGACCGACAAAATCAGGGCTGAGGATAGCGCTGTCATGAAGGTAAAGGCCATGGGGCGAAACATCTTGCCTTCCATCCCTTGTAGACTCAGGATCGGTATAAAGACAATGATGACAATCAGGCCCGCGAAGAGGATTGGCTTGCCAACCTCCTGTGCAGACGAGTGGAAAACCTGCAACGGGACCTTCTTACCTGGATTATTTTTCAGGTGATTAGCGGCCTGCCTCATGCAGTTTTCGATCATCACTACTGCGCCGTCAACGATCACTCCGAAATCGACCGCCCCGAGACTCATCAGATTCGCTGAAACGCCGGCATAGCGCATCGCGATCAACGCGCTCATGGCAGACAGAGGGATTGCGGCCGCGACAATTAGCCCCGCTCGTAGATCTCCAAGCAAGATGATCAACATGATGATGACCAGTACAACTCCGACCCCAATGTTTTCTGCGACGGTATGAATGGTCTTTTCCACCAATTCGGTACGATCGTAAAAGGGATCGATCTCGATCCCCTCGGGCAGCGTCCTTTGTATCGTATGTATCTTTTCTTTCACATCCTCGACCACTTTTCGGCTGTTGCCTCCCATGATCATCATCACCATACCGATCACGGCTTCCCGATCTCCGTCCCGCGTCACAGCCCCCTGTCTGAGCATCGGTGCGAATCGTACCTCACCGATGTCCTTGATCCGAATCGGCGTTCCATCGCGACTCTCCAAAACGATGTTTCGAATATCCTCTAGAGACGCAACCAACCCCTGCCCCCGAATGAGCCGCTGTTCGGCCCCATGCGCAATGTATCCCCCTCCAGAGTTACCATTATTTTCGTCGAGGGCTGTGAAAACATCCGAGAGAGATATCCCATAGTTCTGCAATCTTGATGGGTCGACTTGAATCTCGTAAGTTTTTAGCTCGCCGCCAAATGTATTGACTTCAACCACCCCCTGGACACTCCTCAATTGGAATGCGATCTGCCAATCCAGGATGGAACGGAGTTCGCTCAATGCGTAGTTGAAACCCGGTTTCGAGCGAACCTCGAACTGGTAGATCTCGCTCATTCCCGTGGCGATTGGCCCAAGTTCCGGCGTACCCATACCAGGCGGGATGGTTTCACGTGCTCTTTGCAGACGCTCATTTACCTGGTTTCGCGCCCAGTAAATGTCGGTACCATCTTCGAAAGTCACTGTAACCGCACTGAGCCCAAATCGACTTATGGAGCGGATTTCGTCCACCTTCGGAACGCCACTCATGGCATTTTCGATTGGAAACGTGATGAATTGCTCAACCTCCTCAGGTCCTAACGATGGTGAATTGGTTAACACTTGGACCTGGACATTGGTCAGATCCGGAACTGCATCGAGAGGTATTTGAGTCGCTGCGACAAACCCCAAACCGAGGATCAGTAGCGAAGCGATGATAACGATGAAGCGGTTTTGCAAAGACCACTGAATGATAGGTTGAACCATGATGATTTATTCTCCTTGAGGTTGCTCTACGGGTCGCACTACTCTTCACCGAGCAACTCAGCAAGCATCCTTGATTTCAGCACAAAAGCGCCTTTGACAACCACCTGATCCTTTGGGCCAAGGCCTTTGACGACCATGGTCCTGCCCTGAGCCTTGGGTCCAACCTGGATTTCACGGCGATCAAATTTTGTACCCTGCGCCTGCACAAAAACAAAGCTTTTTCCGTCATGCTCTTGAATGGCATCGCTTGGAATCGTCATCGCACTATTTTTTAGGCCGCCTGGTATCACAACGTTCACAAACATCCCCGGCTTAAGCAATCGGTCCGAGTTGTCCGCGATAGCCCGGAGGGAAATCGTCCGGGTCTTCTCGTCCATGATCTCGCCTGTGTAGAAAACTTTAGCGGTGAATGTTTTATCTGGCCAAGCTTCATTGACAATCGTTACGGTTTGTTGATCCAACGAACGCAGCAGTGGTACGTTTTCCTCGAATACATCAGCCGTGATCCAAACGGTTGAAAGATCAGCTACTGTCAAGACCGATGCGCTGGGTCGCACCTGCTCTCGAATCGTACAATCTTTCGTAATCACTGTTCCATCAAACGGGGCTCGGATCGGATAGTGCGAGATCGCTTCGCCTTGCGCTGTCGGGTCGACGCTCTCGATATCCTTGGGGTCCACGCCTAGTATTCTCAAACTGGTTGCATCGACGGCCACTCGCGTATCAGCCTCTTTGACGGTTTGGTTGGCGAGTAAGATATCGGTTTGCATCTCGTATTCGATCTGTTCGATTCGGGCTTGAAAAGTTGCCAGATCCGCGTCTCTTGTCGCCTTAGCTGTTAATAGCAGTTTTCCAGACACCGCTCCGCTTTCTTGCACATTCTCGAGCCTAGCGACATCCGCTTGAGATTTCAAAAAGCTTGCGTAAGACGCTAGTAACCTCTCGCGGTAATCCCCCATGGCAAACGTTCGAAATCGGGTTTCGATCTCTTGAATCGGACGTCTCTCTCGAAGTTCATCGATCAATCGACGTGTGTTTTCCGCAATCTTTGTTTGCAAGTCGCGCTTCACGATCGCTATTTCACGCTGAAGTCTAGCCTGATACAGATTCAGCTTGGCTTGGCCAATCTCACGGCTGTGGATTACGATCAGTAAATCGTCAGTTTTTACTGTTTGTCCAAGCGAGACGGACACGGAATCGACGGTCCCCTCGACCATCGGAAAAATGTGCGAGATGCGATCCTCGTTGAGCGATACTTTACCCGTCAGATAAACGGGGACTTCAAGTAGCTCCTCTTTCGGCGATTCGATTTCAATTCCACTAGGCGCCCAAAGTTCGCTCGGTAGTTCGATCAGAGTGGATGTCTTTTTATTTTTTTCTGCAATCGCTGTCTGTTCCCCATGATCGCCTGTTGGGTTTACGGCAGGTTTCAAGTGTGGGGTGTTGCCCTGGTAGAACCATACAACTCCCGCGCCGAGAAGGGCTGTCAGCAGTAGAAAGGGCCAAGCCCGCAGTGCATGTTGAAAGGCATTCATACGTGGAAGAATTACTAGAGATGGCGGACGGAATGGCCAACGGTTTGGGCCGGAAGAAAAAACGAGGTCAGGGCTTCCTCGGCTACAAACTCGTCGAGAACTGGCGAGTTGTCATCAAAGCTGCCAACCTGGCCATAGATGCCCGTTGGACATCGAAAGAGGTATCCACAATCTGTGGAGAGCCCTCTGCGGCGAAAGTTCGAGAATAACTTACCGCATCATAGGCATCTAAAGACCCACTGCCCAGCCAATCGTATTCCCACCTTTCGGGAACTTCGGTCAGAGATTTTACCGGTTGTTCCATTGCCGGGGAGTTGTTTGGGAACGCCGG
>JBJTAQ010000930.1:0-2689 GCA_046090945.1 Pirellula sp. | reverse complement strand
CGAGGAACTCGACCCCAACGGCGAGAGCAAACTCAATCCACGCGAGGCGATGTGGATTCTCAAACAAGTCGATCAATTGCTCGGTGCGGGCATCCTGCCAGAGGAAATTGCCGTGATCGCTCCGTACTCGGCCCAAGTCCGATTCCTGCGCGATAAGTGCAAAAACAGCAGCGTCGAAATCGATACCGTCGATGGATTCCAAGGACGTGAAAAAGAGGCAGTGCTCATCAGCCTAGTCCGCTCCAACGCCCAAGGCGAGGTCGGTTTCCTAAGCGACACCCGTCGAATGAACGTCGCCATGACCCGTGCCAAACGCAAGCTGATCGTTATCGGAGATGGCTCAACACTAGGAAGAAACTCGTTTTTTCAGAGTTGGATCGAGCATACCGAAAATCAAGGATTCTACAAATCGATTTGGGAATTTGACCCATGGCAGGAGGATCCTTGACCAGACGTGTCACACCGATGTGCGATAACATGGTGAGACTATTAACTTCATAGGATCCCGAGATGCCCAAAAAGAAGTCCTCCAAAACCAACAGCCCCGCGCTCCCTTTCCAAAACGTCGGAGAACTCTCGTTCCTCGGCTGGCAAAAACCGATCCTGCACTCGGCTATCGATTATCTGCGGAATCGTTATACCCAAGGAAACTTGTGGGACATGGACCAAGTCCTGGTGGTACTTCCGGGTTCGATGGCCAGCCGCAGATTGCAGGTCCTGATGGCCGAAAAGGCCTTGCGCGAGCGATTGATTCTTCGCCCTCCACGATTTTTAACACTCGGGAAATTACCCGAGGAACTCTACCAAGCGAAATTGCCGTTTGCCTCCGAACTGACGCAGACCATGGCCTGGGTGCGAGTCCTGCGTTCTACCCCTTCGGCAGAACTTCAACCGCTGTTGTTCGAAGTCCCCCCAATGGAACAACTTGGCGTTTGGATGGATCTAGCGAAACTCCTGGGTTCGCTCCACAAGGAACTCGCATCGGACTTGCTGGACTTCAAAGATGTCGCGATCAAGCTTGCAGGTACGGTCGAAGAACCTCGTTGGCAGATCCTTGCTCAATTGCAGCGCAAGTACCTGGATGTGCTGCACGAAGCGGGACTGTGGGATATCCAATCCGCGCGACGCTTTGCTCTCGAACATGGTGAGGTAACGGAAGTCGAGCATGAAGTGGTATTGATCGGAACGGTCGACCTGAACCGCGCGCAGCGACAGTTCCTTTCGGCCATCGGACCGAAGGTCCAAGCTCTGATCGGCGCTCCGGAATCATTTTCCGAAGGCTTTGATCGAGACGGCACGCTCCGAGCAGCCTTCTGGCAGAATCTGGAGATACCGGTCGATCAAGATCAAATCCATGTACGAACCTCGGCGGTCGAGGCAGCCAAGGAATTAGCTGTGCAGTTTGCCAAACTCGGCACCTCGCGCGCAGTCCACGAAATCACGATCGGCGTACCTGACCCGACTCTCGTTCCAGCACTTCAGGAGACCCTGGCTCAGTACAAAGTCAACCTGCGTTATGGCCCTGGGGTCTCGATCCATGGTACTCCTCCGATGAAAGTCCTCCATGCAATCGAAGACTACCTGAAAGACGCTCACATCGAGCACTTCTCCAATTTGATCCGTATCCCTTGGATCGAAGACTGGCTATTGGTGCACGCCAAGCTCACCGACGAGGGCCAAGAGAGCGGTCAAGGGGAGCAACCCAAGGATCTTCCTGCAAATTTTCTGGCCATCATCGATGGCTACCTGCAGCAAACGCTTCTGCGCAGTGTCTCAGTACCACTATGGCCGCAGGCACCAGGTCGCGAGGTCTTTGTCGCCGTTGTCGAAGCGATCGACCGATGGATTGAACCGCTTCGCAGCGGAAAGAAACCCCTCGACGCATGGGCAAAACCCCTGCGCGAGTTCTTTGTCAGCCTTTCAGAACTCGAGCAGATCGATCGAGCAACGCCCGAGGGCCATATCATTTTGCGCGGCTGCCGAGAGATCAATACCGTGCTTGATCGTTTAGCGAATGTTCCTGCCAAGTTAAACCTGGAGATGGAGCTTTCCGAAGCACTCGCTTGGCTACAGCAACAACTCCAAGGTGTCCAGATTCCACCTTTGGCAGATCAAGCCGCGGTCGAGATGCTCGGCTGGCTCGATGTCGCTCTAGACGATGCCCCGGTCCTGATGATGACCGGACTGCACGATGGGGTAGTACCCGAAAGCGTCAACTCCGATGCCTTCCTACCGAACCGGCTTCGAAGTGAACTGGGACTCCTGGACAACGCCCGACGGTACGCTCGGGATGCCTACGTGATGATGGCTTGCCTGCATACCCGCGAGCAGATCGAATTCATCATGAATCGATACAGCTCGAACTCCGATCCGTTGACCCCAAGCCGATTGATGATGGCAGTCCCAAGCGACCAGCTTCCAGATCGGGTCGCGAAACTGATCTCCGAGCAAGAAGAATCCTCGGAGATCGAGGCTGGTTGGCCTGCTAGACCACTCCAATCAGACATTCAAATTCCCAAACCGGACCCAGCCAAGCGGTTGAGTGCGATGGCGGTGACCGATTTTGCGAAATACAGCGAATGCCCATATCGGTTCTACCTCAGGAAGCTTTGCAAAGCCAAGACCGTCGAGCACTCAACCGCTTGGCTGGGTCCGGTTTGGGAATTTGAATGTCTGATTGGAGTGGTCT
>JBJTAQ010000929.1:0-1750 GCA_046090945.1 Pirellula sp. | reverse complement strand
TTGCTAAGACACTCCTGGACATCGCCGCAACCCAATTGGACAAAACCAAAACCCCAGAGATCAAAGCCCAAATGGAAATGTCCATTAACGGCTTCCAAAAGCGAATCGGCAGCATCGGCAAACCCCTGTCGTTCGAGGGGCTTGTCGATACTGCAGGAAAGCCGTTTGATAAATCCAAGTACGAAGGAAAGGTAGTCTTGGTAGACTTCTGGGCAACTTGGTGCGGACCATGCGTTGCAGAGATCCCGAATATCAAAAAAGTCTATGAGGAGAAGCACGCCGAAGGATTCGAAGTCATCGCCGTAAACCTCGACGACAATCGATCAGACTTGGACAAATTCATGGCCGAGAACAAATTACCTTGGGATAACCTCGTGAGCAACGACCCAGCAAAAGCCGGAATGGATACTGCACTCGCCCGAGATCTTTCGATCGACGCGATCCCCTTCACCATGCTTATCGGTCGCGATGGGAACGTCGCAGCCGTCCACGTTCGCGGCAAGGCTCTTGAGGAAAAAGTCCAGCAACTGCTCGTCGGCAAATAGCGCGACGTTTCCACCCAAATACCCACAAGGAGCAACCGATTGTTTTTCATCTTTGTGGTTGGGATAATCACCCTTTGGATCGTCGTATTCTGGGCAAACAGTTACTACCAAAAGAAACGACGCGACGCCTTCGCCAAGGCTGCGGAGGCTTTAGGGCTAGAGTGCTATTTCGATCTCACAAAAAAAGACTGGAGTCGCCTCGAGCAATTCGAACTGTATAAGAAGCGTGGAAGATCGCAAAGTGTTGGAATCGCCGTCGTCGCTGAGACCGACTCAACGCGAATCACCGTGTGCGAATACACCTATGTCGTCAGCAACGGGAAACAAACATCAAGGCATACCTCGACCGTTCAATTGGTGGTCGATCCTAGACTCAGCATACCAAAGTTAGCCATCGAACGACGCAGTTGGACTGCCGCCCTTTCGAAAATCTTCGGCTATCGCTACATCGAGTTTCCAGAGGATCCAAACTTCAACAACCGTTATCTCGTTCGCGGAAGTTCAGAGGATGAAATACGAGCATTTCTAACCGATCGCCGAAGAAGTGCACTGATCGACAACTCCGTCGAAGGCTTTGAAGGGACCGAAGCCTGCTTTATGATCGTGAATCCTGGGGTCTGGCTCCAGCCTTCCGATTTAGAGCCGAGGTTTGCCCAAGCTTTAGCGGTACTAAACGGTATTCTCTAGTCGTCGGCTGCAAAGTTTCGCCGCCGCCAAGATAGCTTGGACCATCCCGCCACTATCAGCGATTCCCCGCCACGCGATATCGTGCGCAGTGCCGTGCGCTACACTAGTCCTGATGATCGGTAGACCCAACGTGATGTTGACTGCTTCGAACATATCGAGCAGTTTCAACGCGATATGCCCCTGATCATGGTACATCGCGACCACGGCATCGAATTGGCCCTGGGCTGCCTTAGGCATTAGCGTATCGACAGCCCAAGGGCCACTGGCATCGATGCCCAATCGTCGCGCCTCGACCACTGCAGGTTCGATGACCTCTCTTTCCTCAGTTCCAAATCGACCTGATTCACCTGCGTGAGGATTCAACGCGGTCACCGCAATCCTAGGCGGCTCTGACCTTCCCTCCGCCGATGCAATCCGCGAAAAATACGCGTGTGTTAATCGGATCGTTGTCAGGATACTCGGGATCGTTAAATGTTCGAAGAACTCGCGCAGAGCCATGTGCAGCGTAACATGGACGA
>JBJTAQ010000928.1:0-2253 GCA_046090945.1 Pirellula sp. | reverse complement strand
ATGACGTTGTTGCACCAGTTACAACTATAGTGACCGGTGTGGACTTCGCTGCAAACGGACTGTCAGATATGCAGTTTCGCAGCCCTTGCCGAACAAACAGAACCAGTTGTTGCAGCAGCCGTCGTTGGAGCCGCAGCAGTTTCGGCATCGGCCACAGACGACATGCCCCTCGCCTGAGACGACATCACCGGGGAAAAAGTCCTTGACGTTCGAGCCGACCTCAACGATCGTTCCGACGAACTCATGTCCGACGACCATCGGGACAGGAATTGTTTTTTGGGCCCAAGCATCCCAGTTGTAGATGTGCAGGTCGGTTCCGCAGATCCCGGTTTTTTCAACTTGGATCAGGCAGTCGTTGATCCCGAACTCGGGAAAAGGAACATCCTGAAGCTCTAGTCCTACGTCTCGGCGGTGTTTTACGAGTGCTTTCATGGTTCGAATCGCCTTGGGGCGGGGGCATAGGACTTGGAGTTTAGGGGCGAAACTGGGTTTTTTCATGCATGTTTCGGACTGCATGTGGAGTAAAAACCCGTTATGATAAGCAATCCGGATGCATCAGTGCATCCCTCGCCTACCGCAGTCAAAATCGTATGCGATGAACGGACCGCCTGTCTATCCCATAGCCAACGTTTCAATAACCGACGCTTTCGCGCTGGGCTACACCATTACGGAACCGCCCTCATGGGTGGTTCTGTCGGTCTTCTCTTTGATCGGCTTGTTCGTCGTTTTCCATCGGTTTTGGTCCCTGCGAAATCTTGACATCCTGCTGATCTTGGCGTTCATACCTGGTTTCATGCTTGTGTACGAGGGGCAGCAGGAATCGGATGCTCTAGCGGCGAGCATTGTTGCTAATGATTCAACTAAAGATACGACGGACTTGGACCCGAACCTAACTCCCCCCTCGGATGCTCCGACCACGAATCCATCGATGTTGCCAGAGTCGAGTTCTGAGACTGCGAGGAACCTGCCGGATGCGCAACCGGGGCCATCGGAACTGGCCGCGAATTTCAAGATGTACTGGGGGTATTTGGTCTTGCTGATTTGTTCGGGGTTATTGGCTCTTCGTATGCTTTGGGATACCGGGATCGTTCGAAGGCCGCTGCTCGATCCAAACCTCAATAGCGGCGGGATGCTCTTTATTGGAATCTCCCTGTTGATTTTCTTGATGGTCAACATTGCTCTGAGTACGCCTCGTACCGGAACACTAGGGTTGGGTAAATCGGGACTCGTCAGTGGAGGGGGGCCAGGCAATGTACTGATTCGATCGATCCCTAGCATAGAAACGATGCAGTCGCCGCGAGACTCCGATAGCCGTTCGGGAGCGACGAGCGTGCCGGTGGCACAAGTCCAGCCGCAACCCTTGAACGCGTTGATTCCCAGAATCCTGGCGATTGCTTCGAATTTGGTTTTGATCGTATCGATCGTCGGTATTGGTTACTGGCACTTTGGGAGTTTCAACACCGGTGTAGGCACAGCCACTCTTTACCTATTGCTCCCGTACACAGCACACACGGCTGGTAGCGTCGACCATGTTGTCCCAGGTGCGTTGCTGCTTTTAGCGCTGCTGATGTATCGGCAGCCTTTCTTGGCAGGAATCTTCCTCGGGCTTGCCTCCGGCGTGGTCTACTACCCATTCTTCCTGCTTCCCCTATGGTGTAGTTTCTACTGGCAGCGAGGTGTTCGTCGATTCGCACTAGGTTTCGCGTTCTCGATCGCCATGCTGATTTTGGCGGTGGTACTATCCAGGCAAAGCGATTATTTGGTGAATTTGGGTTACATGTTTGGGATCAAGCAGATCGAGATGCGTGAGCTTGGTGGGATCTGGGGATTGGGCTGGCATCCGCTGATACGCATCCCGATCATCGTCCTTTTTGTGATCCTGAGTATGTCGTTTGTGGTCTGGCCTGCTCAAAAGAACTTGGCAACTCTGATGAGTTGTTCGGCAGCATTGATGGCCGCTGCGCAATTCTGGCACGGATTCGGTGGCGGACTATTCCTGGCTTGGTTTTTGCCATTTGCCATCCTGACGGTCTTTAGACCCAACCTCGACTACTGTGTCGCCTTGGAAGTCGTTCGACCTTGGCGAAGAAGAGCCAAAGGCCAAACTAAAGAGGATGTCGACAGCCAGCCCATGGCTGCCGCCTGAGCCAAGTATCAACAAATCCTGGGTAGCAATTCACCAGAAGGCATTGGAACGATTCTCTCTGTGCCATAGATCGTCCTCGCGATGACTGTCGAAGGGTACTGCTCAGT
>JBJTAQ010000927.1:0-6323 GCA_046090945.1 Pirellula sp. | reverse complement strand
CCCATCTTTCTGCCATCCCATCTTTCTGCCATCCCATCTTTCTGCCCGATCAATCATCGAGAGAGACCGCCACTTCGCCGCCGTTTGCTGAGAAGGTGTTGCGATAGGCGAGTTCTTGGACATTGTTGGAGATGAATCGGACCGACTAGGCGCAAGAGGGGTTATTTTTTGGTTATCAATCCCTTGCGACGTTTCGGGTAAAGTTCTCGGCAGATTCCGCAAACCGTCCCATCGCAACCCCGGGCCGTGCAGTGCTCGCGACCGTAAAAAATGATCTGCAAATGCAGACGGTTCCAAGCCTCCATCGGGAATAGCTTCTTGAGATCTTGCTCAGTCTGGACGACGTTCTTGCCGCTGGTCAGTCCCCAGAGCTGTGCCAAACGGTGGATGTGCGTGTCGACCGGAAAAGCTGGAACGCCAAAAGCCTGAGCCATGACGACCGAAGCCGTTTTGTGCCCAACACCCGGAAGTCTCTCCAAGGCATCGAAATCCTTGGGCACTGTTCCGCCATGCTCTTGGATCAAAATCTTGGATAACCCAACGATGGCCTTAGCCTTTTGCGGACTGAGTCCGCATGGCTGGATAATTTTCTGCACCCTAGCCACCGATTGTTTGCTCATCGCTTCGGGCGTGTCGGCCAGCTGCCACAAACTAGGAGTCACTCGATTGACCATCTTGTCGGTGCACTGAGCGCTCAAAACAACCGCGACGAGCAGGGTGTAGGGGTCGGAGTGCTCGAGTGGAACATCGGTCTTTGGATAAAGTGCATCGAGTCTTCGATGAACGATCTCGGCTCGCTCTTGACGTTTCATCGCTGCTTGGACAATTCCTGAGGACTGGACATGAGGTACTTGAGCAAATTGGCTTTGGATTCCTGGCTGAGTCCGTCCAAAAGTCCCTCGGGCATGAGCGAAAACTGAGACGCGGTGCGGTCTTCGATTTCGCTTGTTTGCAGGATCACTTTATCCTGTGCGGTCTGAACCGTCACTTCATTTTTGGTCTCTGACAAGACCACGCCTGTGATGACTCGGCCATCGAGCGTTCGAAACGCAGTCGAGCGATAGTTCTCGGCGACAACGGCCGCGGGGGCAAGGATATTTTCGAGCCAGTACCTCAAGTTGGTTCGCTGAGCTCCGGTTAGTTCTGGTCCGATTTGCCCTCCTTCGCCGTAGAGTTTGTGGCAGTTTCCACACTTAGCAACCCAAATGGCACGGCCGCTGTTGGCGTTCGCTTTGGCGATTACCTCTGGCGTCAAAATCGCTTCTTCCTTTTCGATCATATCCTTGCGGTTCTCGGGCAGATCGAGGCTGCTGGTGTACTTGCGTGCCCGTTCGAGCAGTTGCCAATCCTTTGCCGAAAGGAACTGTCTCCAGGAACTCGCGTCGATCGCATCTTTGGGAATCTGTTGCTGATCGATCGCATCCAACAGAATATCCAGTGTGTCGACGCGGCTTGCAAGCGCCGAAACGATCCCGCGGCGTGCAGGTTCGGGGGCTTTGCTAAAGCTATCCACGAGTTCTTTCGCTCTGGATTTCGAAAGTGTACGACGAAGTGCGTAGGCTGCTGCGTTGCCAAGGTCTGGATCCGCAAAGAGCCCTCGAAGTTGATCGATCGCCTCGAGAGAATCGATCCCACCAATCGCTTCTACGGCAGATTTTCGCTCCAAAAGCGGAACGCTTGGATCGCTGATGACCTGCAACAGCGGTTGCAGATCTTGGGCTTGGTCGAAGATCGCTCCGAGCAGGATGGTAGTTCGCCGAAGGGCTGGATCAGGATGCTTGGCACCGATGTCTGAAAGCTCGCTCCAATAGGGTGGCTTGGCGGCTTGCGATCGCCCTTGATAAGCTCCCCAGAACCCTCGCAGAATTGCTCCATGCAGTTTGGGAATGTCGCGTTGGACCGCATCGGCAAGCAAGAAGGATAGCCCTTGGTCGGCAAGCAGTGTGTCACCACTTTTTTCGATCAGCATTGCCGCGAGCCGACGCACTAGCAATTCCTGAACTTTGCGCAACTCGCTAGTAAGCACCAGCTTGGACATCTCCAAGGGTTCCTCGGCGACTCGATCCTTGATTCCGTACCACAAGACCAAACAGAAGGTGAGATCCTCTGCAAGATCATCGCTCTTAAGGAGTACCTTCAGGATCGGTTCGAATTTGTCGGTAAACTTGGGAAGCTGCGATGCGAGCATCAATCGGAACTGCGCAGAAGCTTTGGGCCTGGATTGGGCGTACAAGCAGTCGAGAATCTCCGATTCAATTTCCAAAGACGGATCATTTTCCGACGGGGTGAGCCGAAGACCACCTGTGTTGTTTGTGGATTTGGCGGGTTGCAATCGGTCGAGCAGAAGTTTGCTTGCCCAAACATGCACCGACTCGTGTTGCTTGTTTCGCAAGATGGATAACAATCCCTTCGTGTCGATGGCTCGGCAAGCATTCAGCACCCAAAGGGCTCGAAGCTGCTTGGTAACCTCGAATCGTCTTGCAGGATTGTTAAAGTCTTTCGGTGCCTGGGTTGCCAACTCGATCAGCGGTTCCAGATTCTGTATTTGATGGTTCGGAACGGCGAGCTTGATCAATTGCTGCGTGAACCAAACATTGGGGTGAGAAACCACAGCAACAGCTTCTGGACCTGCAAAATAAGGATCCGTTTGACTTCGGAATTGATAGAGGCGAGCCAGGACTTTCATCAAGTCTTCGTAGGGCGTTTGAGAGTTATTCTCGTACGATAATCTGTAGATACGGCCGCTGGTTCGGTGGACACCATCATCGTCATGGCATTCGCCGATATCCGACCAGTCGATCACCACCGCGCTGCCGTCGGGAGCTTGGGTGATATCCAGACCTCGGAACCAGGGGTCTTGCCAAAACACCATGTCCGGACCGTGGGATGCAACGAAACTCGATCCGGCGGGTTTGAGGAAATCGCGATTGATACGACGGCCATGGAGATTGAGTGCAAAGCCGTTGCCTCGGTACTCTTCGGGCCACTGTTCGGCTTGGTAAATCATCACTCCGCTGTGGGCGTGCCCACCACCTGCTGCATCGGTGCCGCTGCTCGGAGGTCCCTTTCGGGTCTCTCGCCAATCCTCGGTGCTGCTATCCCAATGCACGTGATCAGCTATCTGAGGTAGCAGTTCATAAGCGTAGGGGTCGGAGTCTTCGCCATACATGCGTTGGAGGTGAGCATTCGGGATCGCTTGCCACAGATGCCCAATAACCGTGTTGATAAAAAAGAGGTTGCCGTGATCATCCCAGTCCATACCCCATGGGTTGGTGGTCCCCTCGCAGACCATTTCCAACCGTTCTGTCAAGAAGTTGAATCGCCAGACCCCGCAGTTGAGCGTTGCCTTGGGAGGGGTAAAGCCCGGTGGAGTTTGCCCTTTCGTGGGCACAGAAACTTCGCTCGAGCCAAGAATACCGTGGCGACCATAGAGCCAACCATCAGGACCGAATCTCAAACCATTCGCAAAATTGTGTCGGATGTCTTTGTTGAAACCCCGAAGAACAACGACAGGCTTTGAATCCGCAACGTCATCTCCGTCCCTATCTGGAATGTAAAGCAAGTATGGAGGGGCCAAGGCCCAAACCCCCCGCTTGATCATGGGTCCCGAGAGTTCAATACTCGTTAACCCCTTCAATCCTTCCGCGAACACCTTTCGCTTCTCAAACACCCCATCCTTGTCCTGGTCTTCAAGAACCACGATTCGATCCGAAAGCTTGTCATCGACGCGGATCGCGGATTCGGCATAGGTGTAATTCTCAGCGATCCAAAGTCGTCCTAAAGGATCCCATGCCATCGCGATCGGTTGCTGGACATCCGGTTCACTCGCTGCGACGCGGATCGAAAACCCGTCCGGTAGTTTGACCGTTCGTACCACCTCCTCAGGGGTCATCTTCTCTATAGTCTCTTTCTGACTGTTGTAGATCTCTTGGGCGTGCAAATTGATCGCAAGAGTCAGAAGAAACAAACAGCTCAAGAAAAACTTCGATCCCTGGCTCGTATTGGGTTTGCAACGCATCGATCGGCACCATCGTAGGGAAGACCAACAACAAAACATTTACCCCCGCATTATGACATGTTTTGAATTGCCTGTCGCCCCAAGGGTTATACTGATGCCATTGACCACATGTCCTGTTAGGGCCTTTCGAGCGGCCACAGCTACCAGTTAGGTTTTGAATCATGCTACCAAGACACCTTGCTTTTGTTTTCGTTATTGCGATCGGTTTTTTGGCGTCTCCTGTTTCGATAGCTCAGGATCGCCCGAATGTGCTCTTCATCGCAATCGATGATCTGAACCACTGGGTGGGACATTTAGGTCGCAATCCGCAAACCAAGACGCCCAATATCGATCGACTTGCATCCCAGGGTGTTTACTTCACGAGAGCCTACTGCACCGCTCCGGCTTGCAACCCCTCGCGAGCTTCGTTGATGTCCGGACTCCGCCCCAGCACGACCGGTTGCTATGTCAACGCTCAAGACTGGCATCCTGGTATCGATGAAAAGCTGATGCTCAACACCCATTTTGCGAATGCGGGTTATCGGGTCTACGGTGCCGGAAAGATCTACCATGGTTCTTATGGAGCCGGAGGGCACTGGGACGATTACTATCACGGAGGAGGCAAAACCAAAAAGCATCCAGATGCCAAGGACCAAGGAGTCGGAGGGATCCACTTTTATCCCTTGGCAAACACCGACGAGGAAATGCACGATTATCAATCCGTGAGCTACGGACTTGAGAAACTGCAAGAGAAGAGCGACAAACCGTTTTTTCTAGCGATCGGCCTGCACAAGCCCCATATGCCCTTTAGCGTGCCGAAGAAGTGGTACGAAATGTTTCCACTCGATTCGATCGAATTGCCGCCCCATCGACAAGGCGACCTCGATGACGTTCCAGCTGCGGGGGTTAAGATGGCTGGCCCTCAAAAGGACCATGCGGAAATCATTGCTTCGGGGCGTTGGAAAGAGGCCGTACAAGCTTATCTTGCAACGATTGCGTTTTGCGATGCGCAAATCGGTCGCCTCCTGGAGGGACTGGACCGATCCGAATATCGAGACAATACGATCGTAGTTCTCTGGAGCGATCATGGCTGGAGTCTCGGGGAGAAATCTCATTGGCGAAAATTCGCTCTATGGGAAGAGCCGACGCGGACGGTTTTCATCTGGCGAATTCCCGGCAACAAACCTCCAACGAATCGCTGCGATCGAACCGTTGACTATCTGAGCATCTACCCGACGCTCTGCGAATTGACAGGTTTGCCAACTCCAAAGCATCTCGAAGGCCGTAGCATCGCATCCCTGTTAAAAGACCCCAAGGCAACTTGGGATCTTCCAGCAGTGACCACTCACGGAAGACTCAATCACAGTGTTCGTTCAGAAAACTGGCGCTACATTCGCTATGCTGACGGAAGCGAAGAACTCTACGACGAAGCAAGCGATCCACTTGAGTACAATAATCTAGCCAAAGACGCATCCTATGCCTCCCAAAAGGAGAACTTGAGCAAGTGGTTGCCAGTAACTAACGCTCAAGATCTGCCCGGAGGTGGAAAGTAGGGCAAGGCCATTATCATCATTGAAGATAGATAATCCGCACTCCGCCTGCGCTGACCTCGCACCGAATCGTTTGTACCGCCTGCCCTTGGGCTGGAGTCTCGGATTTGATCTCGAGTCGATCGGTTGGCAAAAGCAGGTCCTGTGCCGATTGAAGCGGCAACTTTGAGCGAATCGTAACTGTTTGATTCTTTCGGAAGTCGGTCGGAGTGATCCCCTGCTGCGGTTTGTCCTGACCTGCCGGATTCAGCAGAGTGACAGCCCAACCGGTTGAGGTCCGATTGAGCATCCACTGCACTTGCCCATCGACTTCGATCGGCATGAGCCCTCTTGAAAGATGCCCGAGGAGTTTTGCAAGAACGGGGTGGGCTTGTTTACCGATCGATAGACCTCGGGGCACCGACCAGTAGATGAGTCTCCCTTGTCCTCGGTCGATGGCCGCGCAAAACACATCGCCGTTTTCGGTCGTTGCCAGTGGCTGCGCAGTCGGATCCTGGATCGGTCGGTATCGAAACCGCGGGGAGTTGGCTATGCCCGAATTGGAATCCAGGTTCCAGCGATAAAGATTGGATTCTTGATAAACACCAGCAGCAGGTAGATTCAACGCTTCAAGCCCTGGCCCACTGAATTGGGCGTCGGCTACAAGCAACGTGCCACCTTGTTCGATGTACTGGGAAAGCCGTTGGCCTTCGGCTAACGTCAATTCGATATCGCCCGCAGCGATAACGACCGGATAAGTATCGATGGTTCTCCATTTGGATATGTCTGGATATGCA
>JBJTAQ010000926.1:0-5014 GCA_046090945.1 Pirellula sp. | reverse complement strand
GCTTGTGATCAACACCGCATCAGCGATCCTCTCGGCGTGCCACTGCGCCCGGTAAACACTGGAGGTGGATACTACGATCGCAAACCTCCGACACCTTAAACTAATCTGCTGTCGCGAAGTCGCCCAGGGATGCCCGAGTGTCGAGATCGCTTGCGATCACTTGGGGGCCGCAGGCTGCCTTCTGCGTTCAGGCATGGAAGCAGGGATTTCTAGAAGTTCATTGGGTTTGCCAATCTCCTTGGTCAACTCGAATGCATCGTAAAGCTCTCCGTTAGCCGTACGCGATTCGTACCGCAGCTTCGCAGCGTCGATGTGGATGACCTGATACAACTGGGTATCCTCGGCCATCCTCACCATGAACGGCTTGGGGTCGATGTTGTACATCTTTGGACCACTGACCGAAACGACATAAACGGTCCCTGTGTGCTCGTCGCGGTGGGTCACACCGGTGGAAACATTGCCCACGGTTTCAACCGGTTCACTCGGTGTTTGAATCCCCGTACGCCCATAAGTATGATCGTGTCCTTGGAGAACCAGGTCGACATTGTATTTGTCGAGAATCGGCTTCCAAGTCTTTCTGAGCAAAGCGTTATCTCGATCGTTGGCTGTCGAAAAAATTGGATGGTGGAAGGTGCAAACCACCCACGGCGAGGTGTTCTCCTTGAGCGTCTTGTCGAGCCACTTGGCTTGTTCGTCCAATTTCAAATTGCTGTTTAGGACGACGATGCGGCAATTCGAATAGACAAAGCTGTAGCAGGTTTCTTCGAGTCCCTCAGGCCCGTTTGTGGGTAATGTGAACTGAGGCCGCCAGTGATGGGTAACTCGGCGCACATCGTCGGAGCCTTTATGCATCTCATGGTTACCAACCACCGGTACACTCGGGATCATCGCGTTGAGCCAAGCACCCGCGCCAAACCATTCGTGCCACTGCGAGTCGGACTGCGCCGTGTTGATCAAATCACCCGCATGCAGCAAGAACCTCGCTTTGGGCGCATCGGAATAAGCTTCTCGGATCACGCGTGACCAGTGGCTTCGAAGATCGTTCTGAGCGTCTCCAAAATACACGAACGAAAAAGGCCCGGGTTCAACAGCCGCTGTTCGAAACTGAAACCACTCGCTCCAATTGACCCCATCTCCGACACGATAAGCGTACTTGGTTCCGGGTTGCAGATCCTTGAACACCAAGCTGTGGAAGTGAGCGGTATTGAGGTCCGTCTTCAACGCCACCGCTTCAGCTTTGTGACGAACGGCAGCTTTTGCAAATTCAGGGCCGGGCGTCGCAACAGCAATCTCCCCATAAGCCTCCTCGACATCGACACTAGTCCTCCAAGTCACACTTTGGGTGGTTGTAGGATCGGATGACCAAGTTAATACAATTCGGTCAGGCATCCTGCTCGGGGCCACCAATTGCCGATCTTCAACTTTCACCGGCTTGTGATGCCCGTCCTCTGGGTCGTGCGCGAACCCTGCATCAACAGCCGCAAGTGAAACGGCACTCAATAAGCAGAGCCTCGACGCATCGAAGAACCTAAAGCCCCTGAGAAAATTTCCAGCGAATGACTTCTTCAATTTGTGATTCTCCCTACTTTTCGACCGTTTGTTTTCAATGCCTGGATGACTTTGCAGAAGAGCCAAAAGAGGCTCATCGCTGATAAACCTTGACCCAATCAACCAGCATTTTCGCAGGAAACGATGTCTCTGGTGCAACCTCTCCGACAAACCCTCCTCCGATGGCCAGATTGAAGATGATGTGGAATGGCTGATCGAACGGTTGAGGAAAACTGCCGTTTTCAGTCCCCCACTCTTTTTGCTCTTGCCAAACCTGACCATCGAGTAGCCACCGCATCTGACGCTCTTGCCATTCTATACCAAAGACGTGAAAGTCTTTGGTGAAATCGACACCGTCGAATTTCTTGGTCAGCCCTGTATGCTTATTCCGGGGCCAGCTTCCTCCGTGATGAAGCGTCCCCCAAAGCGTGTCAACCTCCTGGCCCTTGAACTCCATGATGTCGATCTCACCACTGGCGGCCCAAGTCCCATACTTATCGTCGCTGGCGAGCATCCAAAAAGCCGGCCAAACTCCTTGCCCTTTCGGCAACTTCATACGGGCCTCAAATCGCCCGTAGGTCCAATCGCCCCGACGCTTGCTCCGGATCCGACCCGAAGAGAAATCTCGCTCAGTACCGGCAATACCAGTACGCTCGCGATGAGCTTCGATGACCAACAACCCGTCTTCGACGCGAACATTATCGCTCCGGTCCGTGTAGATCTGTAGCTCGTTGTTTCCTCCTCCGAAAGCGTTCACCTCGATTTCCCACTTCGAATAATCCAGCGACTTGCCCTCGAACTCATCGCTCCAAACGACTTTCCAGTCCCCGTCTTGAGCTGTAGCTATCGATAGTCCGACAACCAACCAGCAAAACAGCGCCTTGAACCCGTGTTGATTGTCCATAGGATCCCTCAGAGGAATAAATTCGATTGCAATAAAAAAATGCTCGGTGGACGAGCGGACTAGGAATTCTAACCCAAGCCTGTGGTTTGGGGGATTCCTCCGAAAGTCGTTTCGCAAACGTTGCTCGATGGTATAATCGGTGGATCATGAGACCAACCTATTCAAAAATCGTTGACGCCCACGCACAGCTCCTCAGACGCCGCTGGTTTCTCAAGGATTGCGCCGTAGGGCTAGGAACCCTCGCCGCCTCGGAATTGCTAGCCACAGAACTGCGAGGCGATGAGCAAGCCGCGCCACTGGCTCCGAAAGCGTCCCACTTCCCAGCCAAAGTCAAACGCGTCGTCTATATGTTCCAAGCCGGTGCGCCGAGCCAACTGGAACTCTACGACCCAAAGCCGGAACTGGCTAAACGCAACGGGCAACTACCCCCGCCGGATTTGCTCAAAGGGTATCGCGCTGCATTCATCAACCCAAACTCAGCTCTGCTCGGGGGTAAGTTCGGGTTTGCACCCAAGGGTCAATGCGGCATGGAGTTGAGCGAAGTCCTTCCGGAAATCGGCGGTATTGCCGATGACATCGTACTGATCCGTTCGATGCAAACCGATGCGGTCAATCATGCGCCGGCACAAATCATGATGAATTCCGGCTCGCAGCAGTTCGGCCGCCCTAGCCTCGGGAGTTGGACACTCTATGGTCTTGGTTCTGAATCCAAGGACCTTCCAGGCTTCGTGGTCTTAACCAGCGCGAAAGGAACCAGTGGTGGGGCCAGCAACTACGGAAGCGGTTTTTTGCCTACAACCTTCTCGGGTATCCCGTTCCGTAGCACCGGCGATCCGGTTCTGTATCTGTCTAACCCCAAGGGAGTCGATGGCCAAGCCCAACGCGAGACGATCGATGCAATTGCCCAGTTGAACCGTTTAACGCTCGACCAAGTGGGCGACCCTGAGATATCCTCCCGCATCCAAAGCTTCGAACTGGCCTCCAAATTGCAAACCAGCGCACCTGAATTGATGGACCTCAGCTCTGAATCGAAGGAGACCCTCGATCTGTACGGAGTCAAGGATCCCAAGGAGGCTAGCTTTGCAAGAAACTGTCTGCTCGCTCGACGTTTGCTCCAGCGTGGCGTCCGCTTCGTTCAGTTGTTCCATGAAGTGTGGGACCAACACGGGGACCTTACCAACGGAGTGAAAAACAACGCAGCTGCGACCGACCGTCCAAGCGCAGCTCTCGTCCGCGATCTAAAACGACTCGGGATGCTCGAAGACACTCTAGTTATCTGGGGCGGAGAGTTTGGACGTACACCAATGGTCCAAGGTGGAAACGACGGTCGAGATCACCACAACCGAGCCTTCAGCGTTTGGATGGCCGGAGGTGGACTCAAAAAAGGCCTCGTCCACGGAAAAACCGACGATTTCGGTTTCAATGCGATCGAAAATCCAGTCCACGTGCACGATCTCCATGCAACCATCCTGCATCTGCTCGGTTTCGATCACACTCGATTGACGTTTCGCTTCCAAGGCCGAGACTATCGCCTAACCGATGTCCACGGAAATCTTGTCCAGCAAATACTCGCTTGATCGTATCGCTGGCTCGTGGGATCTGCAAAGTTCAGAACCACAAAAGCAAGGGAACCACGAAAGGCACGAAAAACACGAAAGAAAAGAAAGAAAGAAAGGAATGAAGAGAAAGAAGAGAATTGGTCACTGAGGGGACTGATTGGGTAAGGGCTAGTTTTTCTTGCGATTGGCTTTTGGGAAAACAGGTCGCAGAAGTCGAACCCAGTACTACTGCATCTCTTCAAGTCCTAAGGAGAGGGACTTTAAGCTCTCATGCTGGCGATGAACACTTCAAGTTACATCCTCCCCCTCCTCCCCTTACTTCCCCTTACTTCCCCTTACTTCCCCTTTTCGTGCCTTTCGTGCCTTTCGTGGTTCCCGTTCTTTCCCCCAGAATCCTGCGACCAAACCGAGGCGAGGATCGAACCACTGACGTTCATCACCGGCGCAAAGAGTGCCGGCGCGATCGCAGCCGAGGCATTTTTCAGCACATCCACAGCAAGGTTCGCTGCCATCCCACCATTTTGTAATCCCACCTCGATCGCAACGGTTCGGCTATCGCACACATTGAGACCCGAGAGGCGACTCCCATAGTATCCGAGCAAGTAGCCCAAGAGATTATGCAACAGGACCCCCACCACGAGTAAGAGTCCGACTTGAGCGATCTGATTTTGACTCTTGGCAGCGATCAAGCCGCAGATGCCACAGATGGCTACCATCGAAACCAAAGCCAACAATTTCTCAGCGCGAGCGGGCTCAATTTTGTTGCGTTTGAGGAGGATGTTAAAGATCAATCCAAAAGCAACTGGAACCACGACCGTGTTGATGATGCTGAGAAACATCTTCCAATAATCGACATCGATCGTCTCTCTTGCATAGACATAGACCATCAGAGGAGTCATAACCGGGGCCAGCAGTGTCGAAACCGCAGTCATCGTGACCGATAGAGCAACATTCCCTTTGGCCAAATAGGTAATCACGTTCGACGAGATGCCTCCAGGACTAG
>JBJTAQ010000925.1:0-1695 GCA_046090945.1 Pirellula sp. | reverse complement strand
TTTTGGGTCCCCCTTGACCTTCGGATCGAAAGTATCCAAAGCTCCCATTCCACCCCCTAGCCAGATCGAGATCACATGCTCGGCCGGACCCGCAACGGGCTTCGCAGGATCTTGGGCTGCGATCGGCTGCATCCAGCCGCTAGCCATCGTTGCTGCACCGGTCGATTGCAAGAAAGCGCGTCGATCCATAGTCCCACCGTTCCTCGAACGATCCTAAGGCAACCAAATAAATTCATCGCTATTGATGATACACCAAACCACATCCTCGAGCCGCTCTCGCCAACCATTATCGAGCCTTTCGTCGGGTGCAGGCCCAACCCGAGCAATCCGCTCAAGTTCCATAGCGATCTGATTGGCCTCGGGCCGCAGATGATTCGACCACGTCACCTTGGGGAAGTGCCCTAGCGGCCCCGGGATGGCCAACGGTTGGTCCGCCTGGGCCGAACCCTGGGAATCACCCCCGACCAATCGTCCGGCAAAACCCTCAGCCAATACCTCGCGGAACTGGGCAAGCTCACTGTCCCTTGGCAGCCGACTCAGATACCTCGCAAACAATTCCTCAACGATCTCCTCAGGAGATTGAGCCTCCCGGGCCAGCCTTGCCAACGCCCCCCCTGGCGTCGCACGAACCAGATGCTGCGTTGCAATGCTGTTGGACATCATTCCGGGTTGCAATGCATTGGCGGTAGTCTCACGGTCGGTGCGTGGGTTCTGCCGAGCCCCATTCCAGCCGAAGACCAAAAGCAAATCCGCAATCGACTGAGCTCGGGGCAGGTTCAATGAGGGCCGATCGCGTTCATTGGCTAGGTTCGCGAACATCCAAGCCCGCTTGGGAACACCCAGCGTCAGTCGATTGCTCGAGGGACGCCTAGCGTCCGGATCAAAAGTAAGCTCCTCGACATCCATCGGAAGACCTGAGCAGTAAACCAATGCATCGACGAGTTGCTCGGCCTGCAGTCGCCTCGGATCGGGAGCCATAAAAAAACGTCGCTCGGGATTCGACTTGCGATTCTTCCCGATCGCCTGACGCGCGTAGGCCTGGCTTGTGAGGATCGTTCTCGTGAGCTGCTTGGCGTCATAACCCGATCGCATGAACTCGTTGGCGAGCCAATCGAGCAACTGCGGATGGCTGGGTTTGGCGTTCTCCCAGTCCCCTGGCGGTTCGACCAGCCCTGCTCCCATGAATCGGCGCCAGATTCGATTGGCATAGACTTTCGCAAACCGCTTATTCTGCGGCGAGGTCACATACAGCGCCAGTCGCTCTCGAAGCGACTCGGGCGACTCGGGTAGCGACTCAAGCATCTCAGGCCAAGGCCAAGCCGGCTGGACCGGTTTATCCAAATCCAGCGTTACTCGGATCAGAGGCTCTCTGGATTTGCTGGTGAAAAACTCCTCGGGCACCCGACTGGACTTTGGGACCGTCAGAGGTTTTTGCTCGAGCATCGATGCGATCGAATAAAGATCCTGCTGGGTCGAACGATGGTAAGGGGAATCGTGGCAGCGAGCGCATTGCGTTTCTACACCGAGAAAAGCGCTGGCGAGTATCTGCGCTTTGGCCGCCTGAGGAGCGTCGTTGTCTCCGGCAATCCCAAAGCCTGCACTTCCACCTTCGTGAGCACTGCCACGCATTTGGATCAGTTCGCTCACCCATCGATCCACGGGTTTGTTGTCCCGAAAGGCATCGTAGAGGAACCA
>JBJTAQ010000924.1:0-9716 GCA_046090945.1 Pirellula sp. | reverse complement strand
CAAGACTCGATGACACGGGTATCGCCAAACTGCGTGAAGCAGTACTCGACAAAAACTACCATTGGTTCAGTCGCTACCGAGTGGTCGATGGTTACAACGTGTTTGGGGGTCGCTCGAAGTTGGCTTGGTTTTTCGTTGGGGAATAAGGCTTTCGCAATAACCTGCGAAATCGCTTGGTCGCCGTTGTCCTCCAAATGGATTCCGTTGAGGGTCAATGGCTTAGTCGATTTGGAATAAAGTTCCTTCGATGGAGCGAAAAGATCGACGAAGAGAACATTCTTAGCTTCGCACACCTCTCGCATCGCCTGGGTGTAGATCGCAAGTTTCTTGTTGTTCTCTTCTCCGTTGGGAAGATTCGGATCTTTGAGGTCTTCATGTGCAATGGGTGAGAAGAAAACCAATCGTGGGGATGATTGCCCATCGTATTTCTGACTGAGCATCCCGTCGATGGTCTCAGCCAAATCCTTTTTGAATCCGTCGAGTGCCGCTGAACCTCTTAGAGCCTCGTTGTAGCCGAAGAAACAGAAGACGACATTCGCTTTGACTTTGGTGAGCCATTCGTCGGGGCTACCGAAGTTGTCTTCGCGGTTACGGGTCTTCAACTCGTCTCCCGGATAGCCCAAGTTCCTGACAGTCAGGTCGTATTCAGGAAACATCGCATGGATGTATGTTTCCAGCCAAGCTGAATGCTGCATGCGATCGGCTGTTGCGTTTCCGATGTAGGCGATGTGATCTCCCTTGCGCAGTTGCAACGGTGGGGCTGAGTGCACAGCACCGACGATCAAATAGATTGCGAGCCATGCAACTAGTAATTCAAGCAAAGCGGGAGTCCGAAAACGAAATAATTGCATGTTCAAACCACTCGGAATAAGCGATTGGGAAGGAGGGACAGGATGTTCCAGGAAGGGCTGCAGAGTATACCACAAAACGACCTCGTCGTCTGCGGTTACGTCGGAATCCATCTGGCTAGCATGGATGGGGCTAAGCCACCTATCGATTTAGATGCACTACTTCTCGATTGGAGTCTCTTTGTCCCCATTGCGCAGGAACGGCTTGCGAACCTGTTTGCCTTCGACAGGATTCAGCGGACGAACCCATATGTTTCTAAACCTCACCGGATCACCATGATCTTGCAAACCGATTGGCCCCTTGGCCGCATGCTTCTTATACTCAGGCGGCCGATTGAACGGCGTATCTCCCTTGAGCTCAAAGTGGTTGAGAATAAGAACACCGTTGTGAATCGCTGTGATATAAGCGGGTGATTTTAGGGAACCATCATCGTTGAAGCGAGGTGCCGTCCAGAAAATGTCATAGGTGTTCCATTCACCAGGTTTACGCATCGCATTCACCATCGGCGGAGTCTGCTTGTAGATCGCTCCGGCTTGGCCATCGTGATACGTCTTGTTATCATAGGAGTCCAAAACTTGTAACTCGTAGATGTTCATCAAGAAAACGCCGCTATTGCTGCGGCCTTGGCCGCTCCCCTTGGCAGGCGTTGCTGCAGACCACTCGATGTGTACTTGGCAGTCCCCGAACTCATCGACACTGGTAATTGAACCTCGGCCCGCTACGAATGCATCTCCGTCGATCTTCCAGCCGTCCGCATTCTTCCAATGGGACTTGTCCTTGCCATCAAACAACACGACCGCATCCGATGGAGGTGCACTGTTCGTGGCTCCAGGAGTAATGATCGCAGGTTCCTTCCACTCGATCCCGTTGAGGTACTCTTGGCCGAACGAACTATGCACCCCAAAGGCGGTTGAAAATGCCACTGCGGTGAAACCAATCCATCTGCGATGTGCTTTTCTCATTGATGATCTCTTTATGTAACTATAGTAATGACCTGAAAAAGAAAACGATACGGTCGTGATTATAACTCATCCGAATCAAGGGATGAACAACATACCACGAACATCGAATCCGGGGATAATCCCAACGCGAGATCCACCAACGATCAGTTTATCAACTCTTTAATAGGTCTCCCTTGATCGACGATCGGTGTTGGTCGTCCATTAAAATCCTTGATGAACGTCGTATGGGCTTCGATCCCCAAGTGATGATAAACAGTCGCTAAGAAGTCGCCTGCAGAACAAGTTCGTTCGATGGGATCCTCGCCACGTTTGTCCGTCGCACCGATCACTTGTCCGGTCCGTATCCCACCGCCAGCCCAAATGTTGGAGAATGCCCGGGGCCAATGATCGCGGCCAGGCTGAATCGTACCTGCCGCAGCACTCGCATTCCCGGCACCGGTGCTCGGTGAGTATTCGATCTTGGGCGTTCGACCAAACTCGCCAGTCACAACCACCAAAACCTTTTTGTCGAGGCCTCGCTCGTAAATATCCTCGATCAATGCCGTGACAGCTTGGTCGTACACATCGGCTCGGAACCGAAGCGCGTCGAAAACATGATGATTTACCGCATGGTCATCCCAATTGCCAACACGTCCGCACAGTGGACCGCTCAAGCTAGTTGTCAGAATCTCAACACCCGCTTCAACCAAACGTCTAGCCATTAGAAGTTGCTGCCCCCAAGCATTCCTTCCATAGCGATCGCGAGTCCGCTCATCCTCCTTAGTCAGGTCAAAAGCCTCCTTGGTCTTGGGACTCGTCAGCAACGAGATGGCTTGCGATTCGAATTGATCAAGTGCTCCGAGTTCGCCTGCTCGGTCGAAGGCTCGCGTCAGAGTATCTAGTTTTTGTCGCAAATCACTTCGTCGCCCGAGCCTCTGGACCTCGTTGGTATCCGACAAACCAATGTTGGGTACGGAAAAATTTGGATTGCTGGGATCTCCCGTCACGGTAAACGGCGAATACATATCCCCGAGATACGCTGGGCCGTTGTACTCCAACGGCGGGTTGATCCCGACGTATCTTGGCAGAGGGTTGTCCCGCTGATTCTCCTCGCGGGATCTAAGGTAGTTCGTTACGGTCATCCAATCCGGATACTTTGGCTTGGGTTTATCCCTTGTGTCGGGATCTCCCGAGAGCATTTGCATCGAACCGGCAGGATGCCCGGGAGCGGTTTGCCTCATCGATCGTAGAACCGTAAATTTATCCGCAATGGCTGCCTGCCTTGGCAACAGCTCGGTAAAGAGCATGCCGGGCACTTTTGTTGGGATCGTGCTGAATGGCCCGCGGTATTCGCTGGTCGCATCCGGCTTGGGATCGTAAGTATCGATATGGGAACAACCACCCGGCTTCCAGACCATAATGATCGACTTGCGCTCACGGGGCTTACCGGCCTGCTCGCCCGCAACAGCAGACTGCAGTCGCAATAAGCCCGGTAGACTCAGTGTGGCAAACCCACCAAGGCCCATCGTCAGAAAGCCACGTCGGCTCGAGCCCAAGACGGTTGATGGCCCGCAGCAATTTGGATGATTATGTTCTCTGGACATCAGAATTCACCTGCCCGTATCACTACGGCTATGGAGCGATGACTCGGATTGTTACTGGTTCGGAAATGATAATCTCGGCTGTATCCCTAGGGCTAGCCTGTTCGTTGACGCGTTTGAGTTTCTCTTGGGCCGCCGTGACTTGTGCATCAGCTTGCTGTTTCTTCATGGTTGCATCCGCTTGCTCTGCCTCTGCCATGGCCTTTTGCTCTGCCGCCGCCGAAGCTACCGCTTGAGTCTTCTGGGCTAATACCTCGGTTGCTTGTTGTTGCTTTTCCTGCGCCTTCTTCAGTTCATTCTCGGAAAGTGCTATCGCCAATGGGTTGTATCGGTATTTTGCAACCGCTGACCCATAAAAGGCGATCGTGAATTCCCCAGCAACTGCCTTCACCGCCCCTAGGTTGACGATTGCCTCGGAATTTGCAGCCGTGATTGAGATGTCGAATTGAGGGTTTCCTTCAAATCCTGAACCCATCGTCTTGAGCTGTAGAACCGATCCAGAAAACTCGCTCCTAACGGAATGTACCATCGGAATCTTGATTGTCTGCCCCGCAGCGACCTCGTACACCTTGCGCTCCACCGGAGCAATCGTTATGGGAGCAAGTTCCGAGGTTGTTACCGAAATGGGTATCCCCGATACAAGCCGAGGACTCGGTATTTCGCTCCAAGCGTCAGGGATCGGCCATACCATTTGAGCCATCTGCATCGGGTGCGATACGACTTGGTCGCCGACTTTGGCCGATGCAGTGATCGTGGCGTTGGACAACCCCTGCGAAGCGTCTTGGCTAGCCGTCAGCAAGATCAGACCCCGCATCTTGCCTGCAGGGATCTTCAAGCCTTGTGCCGTCACTCCATTGGGAAGCCCTTCAACCTGCAAAGAGATCTCGCCGTCAAATCCATCTCGACGTACTGCGACCACTTCGAGGGCGACGGTGCTGCCAGCCCTGAGCGCCAGCGGCTTGGAAAGCGCATTGCGATCGCCGTTTCTCAGTTCCATATGAAGCCCCCAAGCAACCACGGCGAAATCGGGCTGTGCTTGTCGGACGAGCAACCGATAAACATTTCGGGAATCCTTGCGAGTCCCCCCGAAAAGATCAGAAAGCACCAAGCGATACCTCCCCGTCTCCTTGATCTCAAGCTTACCAAGAATATCGGTTGACCCGCCATCGAATGGCGGGCCATCGTACGCATAACCATTGCTCGATGGTTTCATCGGACTCGCGATATCGTTAAGCTCTGTCACATCGACCCAAGCCGACTTGTCGGGCTTTTGCATCTGCACGACCATCGATGGGTCAGTCGGACGACCCAGTCGTTCCGATGCGACCTCAATCCACCAAGTCTCACCCTGCTTTGCATCGAATTCATAGGTGTCGACATCTGCTGCAGGATAAAAGCGTCCAGAAACATCCGCTGGTAACGCAATGGTTTGCGATCCTGCGTCTTCCTGCTCGGCCGTCGTCGATTGGACTGGCAAACCGGTTGGCGGCCAGGAAAACGCGCTAACGGAACGCGTACTCGGATAAATCGGCATGGGAGCATCCAGTGGTACCTCTTCGATACTCAGCCTATAGAAAAACCCAGGCCCACCCTTAAAGGTCAATTCATGAATCTTGATCGTATGCTTACCAGTAACTTTAGCGATAAAATCCAAGGTGTCGCCCGTGCGTTGAGCTACCAAATCTGTTCCATTGGCATCACCGACAATGACAACCGGGTCTAGCTTTGAATCGATCCCTCTGGCAGAACATTGAATGATGTAACGTTTACCTTGGGTGGCCTCAAAGCTGTAATAATCAACGGCTCGGGAACTAACGACTGCATTGCATACCGATGGGATACTCAATGGCATTGCACTGCCGAGGCTCGTGTTTCCAGCCTTCTGCGAAACCTCTTGCAGTCTCCCGACAGAGAATATCCGTGCCGAGGAAATACCCAATCGCCCCAGCAATCGAGCCTCGTAGAGTCCAGGCAATACATCTGGAGCTATCGTTACGCTGTATTGATTGGCGATCGGTTGGCCTTGCGCATCGACTTTGACTGTGGCCTGAATTCCCGGATGCTCAAAAAGTAGTGGTCCGGGCTCCTCCATGTGTTCGGCCGCGATGGTGACGTCAAATTGCGTTCCGAGTTGTCCTCCCATCGGACTTATCGACAAGAGCCGAGGGAGGGGCAAGCAGACCGACTGAGCGTTGACGACGCTTGCATGGAGCAACCCGAGCAATACCCAAACACTTGCGGATACCAATAGGAACCATGCTCGAGAACAGCAGCGATGCATAATTCGATTCCTGGGATGCATGAAACTTAGTCGGTTGTCAGTCATCAGTGGTTGAACAAAAACTCTTTGGTGTTGATGATTGCCCACAGGAGATCCTGAAGATTCTCCCGCTGCAGTTTACCTGGATCGATGGGATTTCCGTTTGCATCTTGACGAACTGCGTTGAGGTATTCGACGGCCGTTGCAAGTTCCTGTGCCGAGGGCTTCCTGGAAAACGCGGTCAAGTAGATCTCTTCGACTTTCTGCTCGGCCGTCTTGTCCGACTTGGCCATCAGCTCGGCTCGTCCATTTCCATTGGCAAGCTTGCCTTTAATATCCCCCGCATTCATTAGGTGCAAACTTTGAGCAAGGCTCGATGTTTGTACCCGTTCGCACTCGCACACACTCTCGTTCTCAGGCCTGCCGAAAACCTTCAGAAAAGGCGATGCATTGTTGTAGCTATTGTCCGGCAGAGCGATTGCACGAGTCCCGGGAGGTAGATTGGGAAAATCAGTACGCGTAAGTGCAAGATCATCGACCGCATCGAGTAAAACCTCGGCCGATAGTCGACGAGGATAATAACGCGAATAGCTCTGCAGGTCGGCAAGATTCTCAGCGGTCGGAACGGAGCTTAACTGGTATGTTGTCGAACGAACCAACGTCCGAACCAACTCTTTCAAGTCAAAATTCGAATCGATGAACTTCTTCTCCAGTGCTGCAAGCAGTTCAGGATTCGAGGGGGGATTTGAATCCCGAATATCGTCCTCGGGCTCGATCAAGCCTCGTTTGAAGAAATGTTTCCAGTACCTGTTCACCACCGACTTCGCGAAGTACGGATTTTTGGGATCAGCCATCCAATCAGCAAGCTTTAGACGGGGATCCTGATCTGGTTCTAGCTCTAGAGTACTCTGTCCCAAAGCAGCCGGTTTTCGCATTTGCCCAGTTTTCGCATTCGATACTCCTGCAACGCCGCGCTTGTGAAAAATCATATCTTCGCCGCGTGTTGAGGTCGGCTTGCGACCCACCTGGCTAAAAAATGCCGCAAAGCTGTAGTAATCGTCCTGACTCCATCGCTCGAAAGGGTGATGATGGCATTGTGCGCATTGCATCCGAACGCCCAAAAACAACTGGGCGACATCCTCAAGCTGCGTCTTGGGGTCTTTGACCCGCTTGTACCAAGCTACCGGAGGGTTGGTCAAAACCGTACCAGTCGCGGCCAGTAACTCCCGGACCATCTGGTCATAAGGTTTGTTCGCCAACAGACTGTCCCGAACCCAGGAGTAGAATGCGAAATTCGAGGTGATGTCGCTCGCGTCATCCCGCCTATTCTTGAGCATCGCCGTCCACTTATTAGCAAAGAAATCCGCATATTCGCCACTTGCTAATAATCGCTCGATCGCCTCATCTCTTTTTCCTACCGAGTTGCTCGACAAGAACGCTGCAAGCTCTTGATCGGTCGGCAAGCGTCCGGCAATGTCCAACGATACACGCCTTAAGAAGGTCGAGTCATCGCTTAGCTGCGATGGAGGGATCCCCAACCGCTTGAGATTCAAAAAGACCAATTCATCGACAATACCTCTTTGCTCTGGTAAATGTTCTACAACAAACGGTTGTGGCACAAACGCGCGATACACTGCCACCTGACCTTGGTAACGAACCATAATCGACACACTACCCGGGATGTCCTGGATGGTTACTACACCAGACTGATTCACGGTGGCCATCGCCGTATCGTTCGATTCGAACAAACAGAGGCTCGTTACATCCTTTTGTGTTCCATCAGCGTAGCGAGCGATCACAGATAACTGCTGCTGTGACCTGGGCGCAAGTGTTGATTCGGATGGAGTCAGTTGCAACGATTGCAGTTTCGTGGCCCTGTCGCCGTCGTATTCGGCACCTTGGCGGATCCATTCGACAAGCAATCGATAATGCTCGGAATTCGGTTCGAGCCGCATCCCCCCGCCATGGGGAACTTGTCCTGTCGCTTTGAGTAAAAGCAAGCTTTGTTCTGGGGCAGTGCGTGTCAGTCGACGCCCGCGTCCTTCAAGCACAAGGTGTTGGTAATCTTCAAGAGGCTCGAAGCCCAAGAGCGATAGCTGAAATCCATTCTGACCATTACCCGCCTTGGCATGACAAGTTCCAGCGTTACAACCAGTTTTGGTCAAAATCGGGATGACTTCATTGACCATGCTGATGGGCCTAGAAGCCAGATCCGGTTCGGTTGCACAAGCTCGATCGCCTGTTTGAAGAACGCAAACCAAAAGGGCGATGACAAGGACTAGAAATCGTGTAGTTCGCATGGCGAGTCGGCAGCGATCGAGTAAGTCCGTTCGAGGGGGATCTCTGTGGGGGATCGTCGTTACAAACCGCGTTGGTTCCGGGAGGTTATCGAGCGTACGTCCTTATAGTCTACGTCAAAAGCGAATTACCAAAGCTGGCCAACCCCGGTTTTCGATAAATTCCACCAAAAAACGCTGCCAATGGCGTCGAATCATCCCTTGTGGCCAGGAAAGATCTTTGCATGTAGGGTAAGCCAGCGTTCCTGGTCAAAAATCAGCAGCCTTGAACGTATTCAATACGACGGATGATTCAACTCCTGCGACAAGGCAAATCGGACCGTGAATCGTATCGATTTGGCTCTCAGCCAACTAATCCATCAGGAAAACCAAAGCGATGCCGTGGCCGCTTTCTAGCAATCCGGCAATTAGAACCCCGGTGATTGCCTCGGAATCACCAATGCTGTAGATCGAAACATCTTGGATGCTAGATGAGTCAAAGACACCTTCGAGCGCCTTTTCGGCTGCGGCCGGGTCTTCGTGATTTTCTGTAACCTGAGATGCTGCAAGAGCAGTCGCAGGGTCTTTCAGCTCTTTTAACTCAGCCAAAATACCAGGCACTGCCCCCCGATCCCGCCGATGAACGAGACCCCAGGTCTTCGTCCAATTCGCCTCGCCGAACGACTGCCAGGCCGGACCCGCGAAATGCTGATACCGCGACTTGGCAAATTCATCCATCTGATCGACGGTCAAAACGGCGTCACTCTGGAATACTGCTGCCCCTAGAGTGTTTTGCGAAGGTCCGCCGAAGACTTCCTCAAGTCGCTTAACCGCCCCAGCTAAATCGTCGCCCGACATCGACTAGCTCTTCCACTGGTACAGGCAAAGTGATTTCTGAGTTCGGATCACGACATCGGAACCTGCAATCGCGAGGTGTGCCCAAGCCTCCTCGTCGGCGATCTTCAATTCACCAAGCATCGTGTATTCGGCCGGATTATGAGCGATCAATCGGATCTTTCCAGCTTGATCCAACGCGAGGATCTTTTCGCCGTTGCTCACCATACTCCAGTACTCACCATAGGGACGGGTGATCCAAGCTTCCTTGCCCTCCTTGAGATCGATGCACGTGAATCTCTTGTTTCGAAGATGCATGTAGAGGTAATGATCGATTACCACGGGAGAGGACATATACCCTTCGACCTTGTTCTCCCAACGCGCTTTGGCACCTCCGGATTCGACATCCAGCAGAAGGGATTTCCCACCGTAGCTGCTTGTGAAAACACCGTTGTCCCAAATCGTTGGTGTCAGGATGTTCATCCCTCGGAACGAATCGATTTTCTTGCTCCAAAGTTGAGATCCGCTGTCGATGTCGATTCCAGCTAGCAGGGTGCGAGTTTGCACGACCAGTTGACGTTTTCCACCGAGAGTTGAGATCACAGGGGAGGAAAAGGCTCCGCTAGACATCATGTCGCCGTTGTCCCCCAAAGCCGACCATACAATCGAACCATCCTTTTTGTTGAGCTTGTGAAGCCCCTTGCCAGCCTGAACGAAAATAAACTCGCCATCGATGAGCGGCGAGCAAACCATCCCAAAATCAGGCACTTTGCCGAACTTTTGGCCGAAGTCCATTCGCCATCTTTCTTCACCTGTTTGGCAATCGAATGCGACTAGAACATCGCGAATCCCACCAACGTACAAGGTTTCTCCGTCGCATGCCGGCGTTGACCGGATCCAGCTCCCGTTCCGTGCGGCAAAAAACGGAACCTGCATCGAACCTTCCCACTCCTTG
>JBJTAQ010000923.1:0-2011 GCA_046090945.1 Pirellula sp. | reverse complement strand
CCCCTTCATAGCCGGATCGGAATTGCCCCACCGCATTGGGCTCCGCAAAACTCGTCGCCACCTCGACTTTACCTTGTGGCCAAGCGTGTTTGGTCGGATCCGCTTTCTCTCGATCTTTAAATCGAATGAGCATCGCATTGGGGTCGTCGTACTTGAGAAAACCCGGTGCATTCTTGCCACTCAATTCATTGGCAAGTGCCAGAAACTTTTCATCGTCTCGCTGAAGTTCAATCCATGACTTCATGGGCCGCTCGCCTCGAAGGTACAATTCCGCCTTCGCTTTTCGGATCTCGTCGAGTTGCGTATTCGTTTCCGCCGTCAATAGATACTCCGCATCGACCATACTGCGATTGTTAAGTGATTTGACATAGGTTTGTCGGGCTTGCTGGGTGAACGGAAGTCCTTCGAAGTGCTGTAAACGAAGCCTCACGATGGTGGGGTCTTGTTTGGAATCCGGTTGCACACGGCGCTGAATCTCGGGCTTGATTTGCTCCCAATCCTGCTCGGTTAAATTCTGAGCCAATCGAGAGATACGCGTGGCAATCCAGGTGTCCTCGCTGATGGTCCATCTGGCATTTGCATCGATGCTATTACCCCCGACCATTTGGTTCGTACGGCGTCCAAGCCTCGAGTCGCTCAACTCGAGCATCTTTTCAAGTGCTTCGCGGTAACGTTTCTGAACCTCCATTTCATGAATCAGCACCCTCAAGTACGTGGGCTGATCGAGGTCTTTCGTAATCGACTCATAAGCTCGCACTTTGTCCACGTAACGATCAAAGTCAGTTCGCAATGCCAAGGTCAAGGCTTTGATCAGTGAGCGGCGAATCTCCCAATCCTCTGGCGCAAGCCCTCGCGCCTGTTCGAGTTTCTCAAACGCCTCGTCAATGTCGCCCGAGGCCAACGCTAGCTCGCCTTGCTTTTGCAAAACACCCGCCGTGCCGGGTGCGCGCTTGAGCTCCTCGATCAGTTCCATTTGAAAGCTGTCTCGGATCGAGTAGTTGGTCAATTCGAAAGGACTCGCGCTGACGAGTGATTTGCCGATGACCGTTAAGTTGCCCAAAGCTTTTTCACATCGGGTTTCCGAGGCGATCGAGCCTTGCAAAAGGTCAATTTCAATGAGCTGCTGGTTCGATACCGGCACAAAGAGCTTCGAATCCGAACGAACACACTTACCAACAATCTGTGCACCATTAGGCATGGGTATTGCCGACCAAGCAGGTTGCCCAGTTCGCAAATCTACCCCGACAATCTCCTGGGCGTAGACCAGGACCACAAGCTGATTCCAAACGCCAGCTACGTAGCGAAATGTCGTTTTATCCTGATGGGCGATCTGCCAAAGTTCAGAGCCGTCTTCGTTCGAGATACCCAAGACAGCCATGCCGTTGGCAGGTGCGAAAACGGTGACTCCATCATGGATGACAGCCGATGTATCCAAGGGACGAGAGAGCATCGGGTCGGGTTCTCTCAGGTCCATGCCTCCAACGATGTTGAATGCAGCGCCAGGAACCAAAGAAGGATTCATCGGATAAGGCTTACTCCATGCCAATTCACGTCGATTCAGATCGTAGGCCACCAAGTACCCGGATAGCGTCGGGCAGATCACCAACGATCCATCAATGCTGGGGCTCAGACCAAAAATCCTTCGCTGGGGATCCAACGCAATCGTCGTTCCCTGATTGGCTACCAACGGTTGCTTCCAGTTCAATCCTCCAGTCTCGGGTTCTATGGAAACCAGATAGACCTCGCCATTGAGTTCCGCCAGCACCAAAAGTTCATTCCTAACCGGAATGGGTGCCCCTAAAAACAACGCACCCTTGAGCTCCTGCGCCGAGGTCTGGCTCACTCCACCGCACTCCCAAAGCAACTTCCCTTCCTCGGGAATGCTCCAGGCCTGCAGGACATTATAAGTACGTATCATCGGATTTCGGTTCAGACGAGCGTTCGGTCCAACCGCGAAACTCTCTCCAATTGCCCCTGTTTTCGGTAGAATAAGCAGACGTCGGTTTTCCAG
>JBJTAQ010000922.1:0-6809 GCA_046090945.1 Pirellula sp. | reverse complement strand
GCCAAGGGGTCGACGAATACTTTGAGAAACAAGTCCGCCCGCTTCTGATCGACAAGTGCTACGAATGCCACTCGCAGTCCACCGAGCAGAATGGCGGCTTGGCGCTGGATTCCTTGCAAGCAATGATCCAAGGTGGCGATTCCGGCCCCGCCCTACGAATCGACTCGCTCGACGAAAGCCTGATCATCAGAGCGATTCGCTATCGCGACCCAAAGTTACAGATGCCACCCGACACTCGAATGACCGCCGGAGAGGTTAAAATTTTCGAAGACTGGGTCGTGGGGGGTTCTAAAGTTTCGGCGGACTTCGAGAAACCCAAGTTGGAGTTGGCAGCCAAATCAACGGCGCTGACTGTCGAACGGGCAAGAGAGCATTGGGCTTACCGTCCAATCGCTCGACCTACTTTGCCCCATAGCGACCAAACCAATCCGATTGATGTTTGGGTTGATCGCCGCGCAACGGAAATGGGATTACCCATCGGCCCCTTAATCGATGATCCAACTTGGATTCGAAGACTGGTGATCGATTTGCACGGAATCAATCCGACCATCGACATTGTCGAAATGGGTTCCAAGTCACTTTCCAAGGCCGATCCGACCGCCGTGGAAAGCGTGCGGTTGAATTTGGTCGATCATTTGCTCGAATCGCCTCGGTATGGAGAGCGGTTTGCCCGCCACTGGATGGATGTGGTTCGATATGCCGAATCCCTGACTCTCCGAGGATTCATCCTAACTGACGTTTGGAGATACCGCAATTATCTGATCGATGCTTACAATCTTGACAAGCCCTTTGATCAGATGATCGTCGAACAAATCGCAGGTGACCTTGTGGATGCAACAGATGCCGATCAGGCATCGATCGAGAAACGACAGGCCAGATGGGTTGCGACGACATTTTGGGCCCTTGGGGATCACAACTATGAGGAACAAGATAAAAAGCAACTCGAGATGGATGCTGTCGATGAACAGCTCGATGTTTTAGGACGAGCATTCCTGGCGCAGACTTTAGGCTGTGCCCGTTGCCATGATCACAAGTTCGATCCCATCCCCACTGCCGATTACTACGCACTTGCCGGTATCCTCAAGTCTTCGATCTCGATGGAGCATGAAAACGTTTCCAAATGGATCCGAATGCCATTGCCTCTGCCCCAGGAGCAGCAAGTTGAGTTCGAACGAATTTCGGAAAAAATCGCGGACTTAAAACAGGAAGTCTCCAGGCTTAAACAGCAGCTTAAAAAAGGCAACGCAAGCTCCTCGATCGTAAAATCATCGGAGGCTGCCGGGGTCGTGGTCGACGATCGTAGTGCCAAAAAGATCGGTTCATGGAAGGATTCAAACTCCGTCAAGCACTACGTCGATGAGGGCTACCTGCATGATGAGAACAAGGACCGGGGGAAGAAAAGCGTCACCTTCGAACCGCAAACCCTGGCAACCGGAACCTATACCGTTCGCATGTCTTACGCTTACGGGGATAACCGCAGCACCAAGACGCAGGTGCGCGTATCAAGCGCCGATGGAGACTCCACAGTAACGGTCAATCAAAAGAAACCGCCGTCCGATGACGGACTTTGGCATACGCTCGGTAAGTTCCGATTCGAAAAAGATGGCGCTGCGTTCGTAATCGTAAGCAATGAAGACGCAGACGGGCATGTCGTCGCCGACTCGGTCCAATTCCTCCCTGATTCCAATTCAAAACCTGAAATCACTGCTGCGGAATCTTCTGACGATGATAAAGAGGAGGGGCTGAAAAAAGCAATCGCTGATACAGAGAAGCAACAAGCAGACTTGCAAAAACTACTCGACCTTCGCCCGATGGTTGAAACAATCCGCCCCGATGAGAAACCAATGGATCTTGGGATTCACGTTCGAGGCTCGGTGCACCGAATCGGGGAATCTGTCCCACGCGGATTCCTCCGTTGTATCAATTCCCACGAACCGCAACTTGATCAGCGGATCCGCATCGAACCGAGCGCCAATGGCCGATTGGAGTTGGCACAATGGCTGATCGCTCCCGAGAATCCACTGACGGCTCGCGTTTATGTCAATCGAATATGGTACCAACTCATGGGTCAAGGGATTGTGCCGACCATCGACAATTTCGGAACTACGGGCCAAAATCCCTCGAATCCCGAACTACTCGATTGGCTCGCCTCAGAGTTCGTTGCCCAAGGTTGGTCGACCAAGTGGCTGGTTCGAACCATCGTCACCTCGAAAGCTTACCGCAGAAGCCTTGCGACAAGTCCCGAGGTGCTCGACAAGGATCCTGAGAATCTCAGTTTCACCCGTGGAAACCTGAGGCGTCTCGATAGCGAAGCGCTTCGGGATTCGATGCTGCTAGCGAGCGGAGAACTCCAACTCGGAGGTTCGGTCGAATCGACCATTCGAAAGGGAACCAATTCGGATTACCGATACCAACATGATGTCGGTTTGCGATCTGTCTATCTGCCTTGGTTTCGAAACTCACTACCACCTTTGGTCCGAGAATTCGATGGAGCCAATCCGAGCTTCTCGATTTCTCAACGAAACCGAAGCACGGTGGCCACCCAAGCTTTGGCAATCATGAACAACCCTTGGGTCCGTGACCGCGCCGCGGCTGTGGTCCACTCGCTTTACGCCGGATCGGGCGAGCAGCAGGACCCCGAAGACAGGATCGAAAAGATCGACGCTGTTTTCCGACGAATTCTTGGGCGCGACCCCGACGAATCGGAGCTTTTATGGGCTAAGGAACTGCTGAAAACCGATGATTTGATCGAGCTGGCTCATCAGCTGTTTTGCTCCATTGATTTCCGATATGCTCCATAGAGATAGGAACCCTTGCACCATGCTTCAACGACGCGATCTGCTCCGCTCCTGTGCCTGCGGTTTTGGAGCCCTAGCAACCTACGAACTGCTTAGGAAACGTTCGGTCTGGGCAGGTGATCCTTCCAGAGCGGAACCCGGAAAACGAATCACCGGCCTGTCTGGATTGCACCATGCCGCCAAAGCAAAACGGGTGATTTTCCTGTTCATGCAAGGTGGGGTTAGCCAAGTCGATTCGTTTGACCCCAAACCAATCCTCGAGAAACGCGACGGCGAGATGATCGCCTTTGACGATGCCCGCGAATTCGCGAACTCTCGCAAACTTGGTGGTTCGCACCGCGTCATGAAATCCCCTTTGGCATTCAAACAATATGGTCAGTCTGGCAGATGGGTATCGGATCTCTTCCCAAATATCGCCCAGCATGTCGACCGCTTGCAGTTTATTCACTCGATGCACACCGAAGGTGTCGCGCACGGACCATCGACTCTGTTTCTACACTGCGGTTCACTCAATACGGTTCGTCCGTCGATGGGCTCCTGGACTCTGTATGGACTTGGTAGTGAAAACGAAAACTTGCCTGGATTTATATCGATCGCACCATCGATTGGAAACGGCGGTTTTCGAAACTATAGCTCCGCATTTCTCCCCGCGCGATTCCAAGGAACCCCGCTTGGAAAAGCATCCCAAGCTGATTTGAGAATCGATAACATCGACGGGTTGGGCTCCAGCGAAGTTTCGCAGAATCACAGATGGCAGTTGCAGCGGCAGTTGCAGCAAATGCAACTAGAGAAAATGATGAGGAATTCCGCTGGACACGAGATGATGTTTCCCGCCGCCGATGAAATTGAGTCACTCATTGCAAGTTACGAATTGGCAGCAAGAATGCAGTCGGCATCACCGGAAGTTTTCGATCTTTCCCAGGAATCCGAAGAAACTCGAAAGCTCTACGGGATCGACCGCAAAGAGACCGAGAGCTATGGAAAACGCTGCCTGCTGGCCCGAAGGCTTTGCGAAGCAGGTGTTCGGTTTATCCAAGTCAACTACGGGGACGATACGGCCAACCCCGCCTGGGATCAGCACTCCAATTTACCCAAACACATGGATCACGCTACCGCCGTTGATAAGCCAGTTGCAGGACTCCTGACCGACCTGCAACAACGCGGATTGCTTGAAGATACGTTGGTCTGGTTCGGTAGCGAATTCGGACGACAACCTTACGCGGAGAAAAACGGCACGGGTCGCGATCACAACCCAGGTGGCTTCACCGTGTGGCTTGCAGGCGGCGGGGTCAAAGCAGGACAAGCCTACGGGCAAACCGATGAATTCGGACAACTAGCGATTCAGAACAAAGTGCACATGCACGACTTGCATGCGACGATCCTGCATCTACTAGGGATCGATCACGAGCGGTTGGTCTATCGCTACGGTGGACGCGACTTCCGACTGACCGACGTGTACGGCAAGGTCGTCGAAGACATCCTGGCCTAAACTGAATCGCGTTCCCTCAAAGTCGACTCCGTTCCAGGCAAGAATGTCCACGCCAGTGCAACGAGCAGTGTCAACGGAATACTCACCATGATGTCGGACAAATAATGAGCTCCGGCAACCAATCTTTGAAAAGCTGCGACGCTTGCCATGAACAAAAAAAGGTGTTTCCCTCGCGGATAGACGTAGGTTAAACCGATGGCCATCGCAACGGCCGTTGCGGTATGACCCGATGGAAAACTTCGGATCGACTCGTTAAACCAGGACTCCGTAAGTGGTACGCCCCAGGCATCCCAACTTGAGGCAAACGGAACCTCAGGATCTCTCTCGGGATTGAGCCAACTCCAATCCTCCAGATCGTAGGTGTTCGGTCTGCGACGCGGGATCAGATACTTGGCAAGATTTGCCAAAATCCCGCAGGTAAGTACGAACAAGGCTGCTTCCCATAGTTTGCGGCGGTTCCGGTGGTCGACCCACAACAAGGTGCTCAAGATCATCACGCATCCGAGTGTGTGGGCAAAGATCTCCATCAAAAAAATAAAGCGCCGCAAATCCCCAGGTATTCGTTTGGTGCGCACCCATTGAGAAATCTGCAAATCCCAGGGCATGGCAATCATCGCAACCAAAAGCGCTGTGGCGGCGACGAGCGTCGAACCTATGACGGCTCGCTTCCTCGATTTACTTAAATGAAATAGCACGCGCAAGAGCCCATGTCAGAACCTAGGAATGCAGATTGCCGATATCGCCAAAGCGATCTTTCAAGGAAGTGTACAGTTTTTGGTAAACCGGAAAGCCTGCATCAAAAGCTCTCTGCGCGGGCTTGCGCGGTGCAATCTTGTCGACAACATGAATCGTCGCCTTGCAAGCCTCCTCGATATTCTTGTATGCACCATCGCCCACGGCAGCCAGCAGCGCTACACCGTATCCTGGGCCCTGCTCAGCATTGATCGTACAGACCTTTTGTCCAAAAGCATCAGCCAAAATCTGTTTCCAAAGATCGCTCTTGGCACCACCGCCGCTGAGTCGAATCTCTTTGACAGGTATTTCCAACTGACCGATGATATCGAGACTTTCTCGAAGTGAATAAGCGACACCTTCCATGACCGACCGGGCCAAATGCCCTCGCGTGTGTTTGTTGGTCATCCCTATAAAACAAGCTCTCGCAAGCGGATCGGCATGAGGCGTCCTCTCTCCGGCAAGATATGGCAAAAAGAAAAGGCCCTCCGAACCCGCAGGGACAATCGATGCTTCTTGGTTCAACACCTCATATGGGTCGATCCCCTTCTTCGTTGCCAAATCGGAACAAACATTCTGAACAAACCATTGGAGCGAACCAGCTGCCGATAATGTGACACCCATCATATGCCACTTTCCATGCACCGCATGGCAGAAGGTATGCAAACGACCTTGGCGATCGTATTGAGGTGTATCGCTGTGGCAGAAAACGACGCCCGAGGTCCCCAAGCTTGCTGTCAACACGCCTTGTTTGACAATCCCATTACCCACAGCCCCGGCGGCGCAGTCCCCCGCACCGGCGACAACCTTGCAGGAAGTAGTAAGTCCGAGTTCCGCTGCAACGTCCGCCTTGAGCGTCCCGGTAACTTGCTCGGATTCGAAAACCGGTGCCAAAATCGATGGATCGATATCCAACTTTCCTAAAAGTTCTTTGGACCATTGACGCTTGACAACATCCAGCAGTAGCATCCCACTTGCATCGCTCGCGTCGGTGGCAAGCTCTCCGGTCAACCGCCGTCGTATTTCATCCTTGGGCAACAACAAATAACGAAGCGCGTCGTAGTGCTTGGGCTCTTTGTTCCTGAGCCACAATAATTTCGGAGCCGTAAAACCAGTCAAGGCTGGATTAGCAACCATCCCGATGAGCTTATCGCGACCACCAGCACGACGCGTGATCTCCTCGCACTCGGCTACCGTCCGCTGATCGTTCCATAGCAGTGCGGGTCGTATCACAGTCCCCTTGGCGTTCAGGAATACCGAACCGTGCATCTGGCCCGATAATCCAATCGCTCGTACCTCCGAACCCTTGATCCTGGCCTTCTTCAGCACACCCTTTACCGTCAACTTGGTCGCATTCCACCAATCCTCTGGGTTTTGTTCAGTCCAAAGAGGTTTGGGAGTTGAAAGCGGATAATTTGCGGTCGCCTCAGCCAATACCTTACCCGACTGATCGATTAATAAGCTTTTTGTACCTGAAGTGCCGATATCGATCCCGAGATAATAAGCCATAATTCGTTGGATGCTCGAATGGAATGGTCTAGGAAATTTCCGCCGGTTAGGCAAAGATTTCTATCGTAGCCGATTTATTGCAACCTAGGAGGCGGCACCCATGGAATCCAAGAAAATCAACAGCAACAAACCGAACCGGTTTTCCATCGCAAAACCGACATCAGCGCGATCGATTCCACGACGAGTCTTCCTGACGCTCTCATCCGGGTTCCTCCTGACGACGACCGGGTGCCCACCCTCCCCACCTGCGAGCCCCAACAATGCAGAAAAAGAAAAAATTG
>JBJTAQ010000921.1:0-5120 GCA_046090945.1 Pirellula sp. | reverse complement strand
GCGAGCGGAGTTTCTAAAGGGCTATCACAAGTTGGTCGAAGACCTCAAACGCAAAGGATGCCGGATCGTCATGGTCTTGCCCCGGCAGCGAGAGGACGCCGGTCCAATTTTTCCAAATCCCCGATACTACAACAGCAACTTGGCTCAATTATCCGAAGGTATTCGCAAAATCGCGGCAGACCATCAAGCCACCGTTGTAGATCTCAGCAGATTCGCACCAGAGAAACGGTATACCGAAGAGGGAGTCGCTTGGAACGATGAAGGATATCGCGACAGCGCTCGAGAAATTCTAAGCCAATTGGGCTACAAGAAACTCGCTCTCGATCGTGCTATTTCTGATACCGATACCATGCTCGAACTTCAGGCGAAGATCAAATCCAAGAACGAGTGGTTCTTCCACCGCTATCGACCTCAAAATGAGACCTATCTATTTCTTTTTAGGAAGCACGAACAAGGCAATAACGCCGTCGAAGTCGAGCAGATGGAAAAATACGTGCGCGATGGCGAAGCCAAGATCCTAGAGTTGCTGAGCAACAAGCAGTTGATTCCCAAGTCCTAGTAAAAAAGGTACTCGTTTCGGGTCAGAGATTCGTGGAGTAGTACAGGCAACATCATAAAATGAAGAAACCTTTCAAACTCAAGAGCTTGCGTCAAACATCGTCATGGTTCGCCTTTGCAGCAGGGTTGGTCTCGACCAACCTACTTGTGGGGCTTGCGGAAGAACCTTTGAGTATCGACAAGCCGCTCGCGATACGCTGGGAGATTGAACCATTGTTGCTCGATGCCAACGAAGGTTGCGCGATCGCGGATGTCAATGGAGACGCTAAACCGGATATTATTGCGGGAAGGAATTGGTACCCAAGTCCCACGTTTGTGCCAAGGCCGCTGAGGAATATCGACGATTGGAACGGCTATATTCAGAGCAACGGCGATTTTCCATTCGATGTGAATCGAGATGGAAAAATCGATGTGATCGCAGGCTCGTTCGTCCCAACCGAAATCGCTTGGTATGAGAATCCAGGAGAGGAAGCACTTCGACTCGGTCAGACTTGGAAAAAACACCTTTGGGTCGACACCAAAGCGTCCGAGAACGAGGCCCAGCTGATGCACGATATCGACAAGGATGGCAATCCGGATTGGATCGTGAACAGTTGGAATTCGAAGAATCCGCTGACGATATGGAGACTGGTCGACAATGGCAAAAGGGACGGAAAAGAGGCCAGTTATTCTCTTGAGCAAAAGGTGATAGGCAAGTCTGGAAACCAGCATGGGATGGGAGTTGGGGACATCAATGGCGATGGCCGCGACGATGTGCTGCTAGGGCACGGTTGGTACGAACAACCCGAGAAGCCTTGGGAGGGGGATTGGAAGTTTCGAGCGAATTGGAACATCCAGGGAAGCATTCCCATGATCGTCGTCGACCTGGATAAAGACGGGCTGAATGACGTAATCGTCGGCCAAGGGCACGACTATGGGTTGTATTGGTGGCGACAAACGGGAAAAAATGCAGAGGGTTCGATCGAGTTCGACAAGAAGTTGATCGACAATCGATTTTCACAACCACACGCGATCGCAATGGCCGATCTTGATGGGGATGGCAAGCAAGAGATCATCACGGGTAAGCGTTACTTTGCCCACAATGGAGGCGACCCCGGGGGAAAGGACATGCCCGAGTTGCAGGCTTACTCCTATGTCGACGGCAAGTTCACGCGTTCGACGATCGAGCGCGGGCACGTTGGCGTTGGGCTACAAATCGCAACCGGAGATCTCAATGGCGATGGTCGGATCGATATTGCAGTCGCGGGTAAAAGTGGCACTTACGCCATTTTCAATTTGCCGAAATAATTGCCATCGAACGTTGAATAACAGAGGCACCGAGGGGCACACAGAAGTAGGAATTCCAGGAAAAGCGGCATCATGGAATTGACGTTCTACGGGCCCTCAATCCCCAGGTCACTCGCGACCCAGGGCCAGATTGCTCGAGCGGCTGTCGCCTGTTTGCTAGTCGCAGTATCTGTTTTACAAGGTTCGATATTTGCTCAATCGAATGACTTTGAGTTTTTTGAGTCAAAGGTTCGTCCAATCCTTCATGCCCATTGCCTTCGGTGCCACCACCAGGGCAAGCAGAGCGGAGGGCTTGCGCTCGATTCGCGGTTGGGTTGGCAAATTGGCGGGGATTCAGGCCCCGCGATTGATTTAGGAAATCCGGCCGAAAGCCTGCTTGTGCGAGTCCTGCGGCACCTCGAACCGGGCCTGGAGATGCCGTCCAAGGCACCCAAGTTTTCGAGTGCCCAGATCGAGGTATTGATCGATTGGATTCGTGCAGGGGCGCCTGATCCACGTGAGAGCCCTGAGTCGATCGATGAGTTATCCATGGAGCCGTGGGAGGACTTGTACAAAGAACGGCTCGGCTGGTGGGCTTTTTCACCCCCGAAAATCGATTCCAATTCGAGTCTATCGACAACCCAAGCCATCGATTATTGGGTTTCCAAGAGGTTACAGGAGGAGTTGATCGTCGCAAGCCCACTCGGGGATCCAACGACTTTGATCCGGCGTCTGAGTTTTCATCTACTTGGTCTGCCCCCGGATCCCAGGATAGTCGATCATTACGCATCGCAACTTCGGGATCCCGAAAAAGCCGAACTGGCTTGGTTGAAGCTCGTCGATGAGGCGTTGGATTCGACCGAGTTTGCTGAACACTGGGCGCGTCATTGGATGGACATTGTGCGGTATGCAGAGACGCACGGTTCCGAGGACGATGCCTATTTGCCCATGGCCTATCGCTATCGCGATTACTTGATTCGAGCCTTTGCACAGGATGTGCCGATCGATCGATTGATCCAAGAGCACTTGGCTGGAGATTTGATCGAGCCACGCTGGAACAAGTCCCTTGAGCTGAACGAGTCGCTTATCGGATTGAGTTTTTACCGTTTTGTCGAGTTCAATCAGACGCCCGTCGATGTTAAACGGGAGGAGATTGCTGTCATCGATAGTCAAATCGATACGATTGGAAAGGCTTTTCAGGGGCTGACGATTTCCTGTGCTCGTTGTCATGATCATAAATTTGATCCGATCTCAGATGAAGACTACTACTCCCTGTACGGTATTTTGCGAAGCACAAGAACGGCCATGCGATGCATCGATCGCCCCGAGGTCTTCACAGCCAATCACCCCGAGCTTGAACGACTGCAGCGGCAGTTGACTCCTCTGATTTTCAAACATTGGTACGAATGTATCGAGGGATGGCAGGAAGAGATTCCCGAAGCTATCGAATGGGTTGAGCAGGGCGTCCTGCGAGGGGAGATCAAGGCAGGACAAAAATGGGAGGAGATCCAGGATCGCGTCGACAAGCAGCATCCATGGCAAAAGGCAATTGCGAGGTGGACGATCAACGCGAAAGACTCATCGCTTGGGAAGTGGATTGAAATCCTCAAGAGCGAGCCTGATAAGCAGCGGCAATTGGTAGCCGAACTCGGCGCTCATCGAGCCGAGAATCAGTCCGCATGGGCAGACTTGCCTCGCAAAGCAAAGTTGCTTTTTGAACTCAATGCCCAAGAGTTGCGGCATTGGCGAATTGTTGGTGCTGGGATGCCTGAGCATCCGATAGGGACGTCTGCCCAGGACTCGATCGCTTCGTTGCATTGGTCGGTGATGGGGAACAAGAAATACCCTTTGAATCGACTGCTCGAGCCAGGGTACCATACGAATGTTTTTTCTGATCGGGCATCTGGAAGTTTGAGATCTCCGGATTTCGTAGTCGATGACGATTCGATCTCGGTTTTATGCAGAGGTTCAGGCAACGCGAGATTGCGGTTGGTGGTTGAGAACTTCCAGGGTGATTCCTTACTGTTCGATACCTTGAATCCAACCCTAAGATCCGACGACATGCAGTGGATAACCATGCGGATTCGACCTCAATGGAAGGGGTTGCGAGCCCACTTGGAATTGCTGACTCGCGATGCGAAACCTTACGTTGGCATCATCAAAGATCCTTCGGTTCTCGATCAATCCGACGGTCGATCGTGCTTTGGTGTTGCGATGGTTATCGGGCATAGCCAAGACTACCGACCACCAGCAGTTTGGTCTTACCCGGACGATCCCCAGGTGACCTTGCGATCTGGACTATCAGGTTTCATAAAGATGAGCCATGAGTGTCTCGGTCGGATCATCGAGGGCAAGGCAGCCTCACAGGATACGCGTTGGATCAATATCCTTATCGCTGAGGATCTGCTTGGTTGGGACAAGACTTTAGCGGATGAAGCGATTGATCTCAATCGCCGGTATCGGGAATTGGAACAGCGGACCCCTGTCCCTAGGTGGATTCCAGGAGTCGTTGAAGATCAACTGCCTGTCGACCAGGAAATGCTGAACCGAGGCGATTCAAAACAACCAGGACCTTTAATGCCTCGGCGTTATCTTTCTGCGCTTGGATCAAGCTCGGATGAGGTTGCTCCGAACCAGAGTGGTCGTTTGGTTTTAGCGAACCGAATCTCAAGTCCAGCGAATCCGTTGACCGCTAGGGTATATGTAAATCGCGTATGGGCTTGGCTCTTCGGAGAAGGGTTGGTAAGCACGGTTGATAATTTTGGAAGGATGGGCCAGGAGCCAAGCCATCCGGAACTTCTGGATCGATTGGCGGTCGATTTTGTTGAACAAGGCTGGTCGAATAAGCAATTGATACGTGCAATTCTTCTTTCAGAGACCTGGCGCCGGGCTTGCCAAGCAACGCCCACAGCGAGCGAGAAAGACCCTGGAAACAAACTCTGGTCCCATATGAATATACGCAGACTGGAAGCTGAATCGATAAGAGACAGCCTGCTGTGGGTCGCCGGTAATTTGAAACGGCCAGACAGCGGGCTAGCGACACGAAACCATTATCTGTCAGTCTTGGAGCCTAACAAGCAAAGCGCTCCAGGCCCAATGGACGGAGACTCAAGGCGATCGATCTATTTAGAAGTTCGAAGAAACTTCCCCGACGAGTTTCTAACGTCCTTTGATTTCCCCAAGCCGATAGCTACTACAGGGAAGCGGTACACTTCAAATAGCCCGCTGCAGAGTCTGATGCTGCTGAACGATCCATTTGTCTTACAGCAGGCTCGGATTTGGAGTCAGTCTGTCTG
>JBJTAQ010000920.1:0-3363 GCA_046090945.1 Pirellula sp. | reverse complement strand
TTAGCTGGAACTTGGGGCTCATCCGTGGCGATACATTGGCCCTGAACATCATGCTCCTACCACTGACTTGGCTCGGGCTAAAAGCAGGCGCTAGCATCGTGCAAAGGATTCATCAAAAGTGGTTCGAATTGGCAATCATGGCCATGTCCATTTTGGCCGCAATTCAATTGCTCTTAGCTTGAATGATCCACAGGCTCCGTACGAATGGTTTTCGTATGATCAATCCACTTGCCCCTGCAAGCCCTCTTTCATTCCCCCCATGATGAACCAGAGGGGCGTGTCGATGGTGTAGGACACGAAACGAACGGCTCCATCTGCATAGCACATGTGCACACCACCCGAATGCAAGCTGTTGAACTTACTGGCGTCCCCCGACTGAATCGTCTTGAGGCCCGGAGACCAAGGGTAGGGCATCATGAACCGTGTATATTGTCCGTTTCCGCAAATCCACCAAAAGGAGCTCAGACGCCCGGAATAACTTTCCGGTTTTTGCCAGCTACCAGTGACTTCTCCGAACATGAACGTGTTCGATAGCCCATCCTTGATATCCGCAAGTTGGGTTTTCGAGCGGATGCCGAACACGCCGTTCAAATCATCTGAATTCAATCCCATCCTCCCCAGATCTGCTCCGTGTGGAATTGGTCCATCTGGACTTCTCGACCCTGTGAGCCCCGAACGTCCCATGGAACCAAGATAGTTTGTTTTCCCCATCGTTTGATGCCAGCTGGCATTTGGAGTTGTTTCTTCAATCAGCCAGTGAAAGGGAAACCCAGTTTGCGAGGAAGTGAATGCATGATTCACGAGAATCGATCGGGTTGCATCGGACGAGCTTCCATCAGACGGGCAAAGGTACAGCGAGATACGATTCTGTCCCGCATTCCAGGCACGGACCGTCTTTGTCCAATAAATGTTCTGAATCTGCTGCATGGTTCCCGGTTGAGCCCCAACTCCAGACGAATCAACGCTCAGATTCACTGAGGCCTGCAATTCGCTCCAAACCTGTGTTGCCTCGATAAAAGGAAGCAGGAATGCAAGGTGACCGATTCCCGAATGCTGATCCGCTTGGAATGTGTAAGGATTGGGAGCAACTGCCCCCCGAAATGGTGTATTGATCGGGCTAGGCAATAAGACACCTGGTGGAAGCCGCTTGTTAACTCCCTCAAAATTCTGAGTCGCTAAACCAATTTGCCTAAGATTGCTGGTGCAACTCATCCGCCTTGCAGCCTCTCTTGCCGCTTGGACTGCAGGTAAAAGCAATCCGACTAGTATTCCAATAATGGCAATGACCACAAGCAATTCCACAAGAGTAAAACCAGATCGATCCGTAGGGCGTGGACATTTCGAATTACTCATCATTTCCCCCAAATACTCAGTCAAATAAAAACCAGACGGATCTGAAAATCCGTCGCCTAGGAAGGCATGTCGCTTCTAACGGTTCCTACACGGGCATATAGAGAATCTAGGTCAACTATTCTAAACAGGCAAACTCTCCTGTAATAATTGCCAGAAGATTGAGCCGTACAATCGCCATAACCCTAACACTCTAACTCGATACCGCGACAACTTTGACGGCATGACATGGAGAAATGTGGGGAGAATTCCTGCCCTAAAGCTAACAAAAAAGGCGGGAGTGTAACGAACACTCCCGCCCCTGCATCATTCGAGCCACTTTGGGCCCCCCTCCCTAAGAGGGGTATTACTTTTTAGACCCACTCGTACCGGACAGTTCCAAACCCGAATCGCGCTGCTCGCCCTTAAACTCCAAACGGGTCACCTTGCCCGCCTCGTCCTTGAACGCATCGATCAAGATCGTATTCTTGCCTTCAAAGCTACCGCGCAGCAACTCCTCGGAAAGCGGGTCTTCGATCCTTTGTTCGATTGCACGACGCAAAGGCCGAGCACCGTAGTCCAAGTTCGATCCTTGCTTGATGATGAACTCCTTGGCTTCATCCGTAAGTTCGATCTCAAAACCGCGCTCGCGCAGTCTCTCTCGAACCTTAGCCAATTCGTAATCGATTACCTTCTTGAGGTCCTCGTTGTTCAGATGACGGAAGATGATGACATCGTCAAGCCTATTTAGGAACTCTGGCCGGAAGACTCTTTCGATCGAATCCATCACCCGAGACTTCATGCTATCGTACGAAGCATCGTCAGAGGGTTTCTGGAATCCGAATGCTTGCTCGTTCTTGATTGCTTCAGCACCGGCATTCGTGGTCAAAATCAGAATGGTATTTCTGAAGTCGATGTTCCGCCCAAAGCTGTCTGTCAGGCGGCCTTCTTCCATCACTTGTAACAACATATTGAAAACATCAGGGTGCGCCTTCTCGATTTCGTCGAGCAGCACAACCGAGTAGGGCCTTCGTCGAATCTTTTCGGTCAACTGCCCACCCTCTTCGTATCCAACATATCCCGGAGGAGCCCCGATCAATCGGCTGACATTGTGCTTTTCCATGTACTCGCTCATATCGATATGAACCAGTGCATCGGAGTCACCAAACAAGCATTCGGCAAGCGCCTTGGCTAGAAGCGTTTTTCCTACACCGGTGGGTCCAGCAAACACAAAACAACCGGTCGGGCGTTTAGGGTCCTTCAAACCGCTTCGGCTGCGTCGCACAGCCCGAGCTACAGCCGCCACGGCTTGCTCTTGGCTAACCACTCGCTTGTGCAACTCTCCCTCCATATTCATCAGCCTCAAGGAGTCCTCGGTCGAGAGTCGCGTCAGAGGAATACCGGTCATTTTCGAGAAAACCTCTGCAATGACTTCCTCATCCACCACCCCATCAGTCTCACGACTCTTCTCTCTCCACTCGCGGGTGATTTGATCCTTCTTTCGACGAAGCTTATCGGCCTGATCCCTGAGTGCCGCAGCCTTTTCGAAATCCTGATTCGCTACGGCTTCTTCCTTCTCTTTGTTGAGCCGCTCGACATCTTCATCGATATCCTTCAAATCCGGTGGCTTGGACATGGTTCTCAAGCGTACGCGAGCACCGGCCTCATCGATCACATCGATCGCCTTGTCCGGCAAACACCGAGCGGTGATATACCGTTCGCTCATTTCGACCGCTGCGGCGATCGCGTCATCGGTGATTTGAACCCGGTGATGCTCCTCGTAACGCTCCTTGAGCCCTTTGAGGATCTGAATCGTCTCGTCTTTCGAGGTCGGCTCCACAATGATCTCTTGGAATCGTCTCGCTAACGCGTTGTCCTTTTCGATATACTTGCGGTACTCGTCCAAGGTCGTTGCACCGATGCATTGGATCTCGCCCCGCGCTAAAGCAGGCTTGAGCACATTCGCTGCATCGATCGCACCCTCGGCACCACCAGCGCCGACGAGCGTGTGCAATTCATCGATAAACAAAATCG